>DATMFX010000443.1:0-2254 GCA_035555995.1 Hyphomicrobiales bacterium
ACCGCCGGCTTGCGCAGGAAGCGGCCTTCCATGGCGGCGGCCACGGTGCCGGAATAGAGGACGTCGTCGCCGAGGTTGGCACCGTAATTGATGCCGGAAATCACCTGCTCGGGTTCGGGCATGAAGATGCCGGCGGTACCGAGGTGGACGCAGTCGGTGGGGGTGCCGTCGACGGCGATGCGGGCGTCGTCGAGTTGGATGGCTTGCAGTGGGCGGTCGAGCGTCAGGGAGTTGCTGACGCCGGAGCGGTCGCGGTCGGGGGCGATGACCATCAGGGAGTAATGGTCCTGCAAGGCACGCATGAGGGCTTCGAGGCCGGGGGCGTGGATGCCGTCATCGTTGGACAGCAATAAACTCATGATCTTGTTTCCAGTTCGGGCTCTTCAAGGGTGGTTACCAGTTCGCGCAGTACCGCGGTTGCGTAGGCGCCACGGGTCAGTTCGAATTCCAGGCACAGCGTGGTGCCGTCCAATTCGTGATGCAGTTGGCGTACCAGGCAGCGCAGGGCGCGGCGGTCGTGTTCGAGGCCTTCGCGCAGCAGTCCGGCGCAGAGCGCGGGGTGTTCTGCCAGTACGCGTTGTTCGAGTGCGGCCGCTTGTTCTTCCACCCCGCTCTCGCCACGGCCGTACAGGGGGCCGGTGGGGTGTACATCACCTTGCAGGAGGCGCTGCTGCAATTCGGCGTCGCTGGCGGCAGCGGCGGCAAAATGCCGGGCGGTGCTGTCGAGGTTGAGGCGCTCGCCTGTCAGTAGCTGGTTCCAGTTGCCTTGCGCCACGCGTTCGGCCAATACCGCATTGAACAGGAAGGAGCGGCCGCTGGACAACAACAATGAGCGCAGCGCACGCCCGGGTTCGCGGCCGCCGGCCCACCAGGTCTGCAGGGCTTGCAGGTTGCCGCCGTCATGGCCAAAACGTTGCGGGCCGAAATAGTTGGGTACGCCGTTCTCTGCCACTTGCTGCAGGCGCGGGGGCAAGGTGTCCAGGTCGCCTTCGAGTTCACGCAGCACCAGGGTGAAGCGGTTGCCCTTGTGGCTGCCGCGGCGCAGCTTGCGGCTGTTCTTGTGGGCTTGCAATACGCGCAGGCCTTCCGGCAGAGCTACGGTTTCAGTGGCGGTACGGTGCATGCCGACGCGCAGGCTGAACCATTGCGTGGTGATCGCGCGGCGGTCCTTGAGGCCGGAATAGGCGACTTCGCGTGGATGCACGCCGTAGGCGCGGGCCAGCAGTTGCTGTGCGGCCGGGGTCGTCAAATCGATCTTTTCCACTTCCAGCAGCAGGTGCTCGCCCCTGCCGTCGGGGTCGAAACCCAATATTTCCCGCACCTGAAAATCCGCGGGCGTGTGCCGCGCTATGCCGCGCAGCGTGGGCGCGCCAAACGCATGCGGCCACTGCGGCAGGAGGAAGGCCGCGCCATCCACCACGCCGTTCATCTCAAAGGGTCTCGAGCAGCACCACCGCGTAACAGGCGATGCCCTCGCGGCGGCCGGTGAAGCCCAGCCCTTCCGTGGTGGTGGCCTTGATACTGATGCGGTCGATGGTCACGTCCAGCGCCTCGGCCACGCTGGCGCGCATGGCCTGGATGTGCGCGGCGAAGCGCGGTGCCTGCGCCACCAGGGTGAGATCGGCATTGCCGAGCACCGCGCCGCGTTCACGCAGCAGTGCATTCACTTCGCGCAACAGCAACACACTGCTGATGCCGCGATAGCGGGGATCGCTGTCGGGAAAATGGTGGCCGATGTCGCCAAGCGCCAGCGCGCCGAGCAGAGCGTCGCACAGCGCGTGGATCAGTACGTCGCCGTCGGAATGCGCCAGCAATGCGCATTCGTGCGTGATACGTATGCCGCCGATGGTCAGCCAGGTGTCTTCGCCCGTGGCCTCGGCAAAGCGATGCACGTCGTAGCCGTTGCCGATTCTCAGGGGCATGTGGATTCTCCAGGCGATCCTGCTTCAAGCGGGTCTTTTACAGGCAATCCCATTCCGGATCCTGCTCCCAGTAACAGTGCCGCCAGCCGTAGATCTTCCGGGTAGGTGACCTTGAGATTGGCGGCACTGCCCGGCACCAGGTTGATGCCGCCAGGCGCTGCCGTCCCCTGCCCTGACAACCAATTCTCGACCGCCTCGGCTTCATCCGTTACCACCACGCCTTGGCTGCGCGCGGCCTCGAGCGCGCGGCACAGCAAGCCATAGCGGAACATCTGCGGCGTGGCCGCCAACCACAGTGGCGAGCGATCCACGGTGGCGGCAATACAGCCCTC
>DATMFX010000444.1:0-2797 GCA_035555995.1 Hyphomicrobiales bacterium
ATGGTCATGGTCAGGATCACCATCGGAAACAGGGCGATGGACAGGCCCTGCGTGAACCCGAGCCGCATGCTGAACAGGCTCATCATCACCATCAGCCCAATCACCACGATGAGCATGCAGGCCAGGCGCGGCACCAGCAACAGCCTCAGGTTCGCCAGCGCGACGCGCACCAGGAAACCCGCCGACAGGATCACCACGAACAGCGTCATGCCCCAGCCAAGCTCGGTTTCGCGGAACGCCAGGGAAATCAGGATCGGGGTGAAAGTGCCGAAGGTGGGCACGCCCACCATGACCCGCATGAACGAAATCACCAGCGCGCCAAGCGGCACCATCAGCAGCACCTTGTACACCTGCTGGGTGGGAATCGGCAGACTGTACAGCGTGAAGTTCATCAGGCCGGTGTTCAGGCGGCTTTCCACCTGCTGCGCCAGTTCTTCCTGGTTCATGACGGTGCGCGCGGTGGAAAAGCTCACCGACAGGCTGCGCACGCCATTGGTATCGACCAGCGAGGTGCCATCGCGCATCCAGGGATAGAAGTTTTCGGGATAGCCGGTGGCGCCCGTTTCCGGGTTGAAGCCGCGCCAGCGGTTGCCGTTGTTGACCTCGATCCAGGTGATGAGCGGCTGGTCGACGAAATCCGGACGCAGCGAGATACCGTACACCACGCGCGAGGGAATACGCGCGCCGGCCAGGATTTCGGTAACCAGCGGCGCCCATTCAGTGCGCGGGCGCGCATCGCGTATCACGCGCACGTTCTCGTCTTCGCGGTTGGTGAGGATGGCCATGAGCCGGCTGGCGAAGGTGAAGATGTCCGCCGATTCGCTGCGGGCCCGCGCCAGCACGTCGTCGATGGCGGAGGCCAGCGGTTCCGGATATTCCGGCGGTGCCGGGAATTCCGAGGGAGGCAGGCCTTCGGCCACGTCCATCGCGGTGTCGCTTTCCTGGTACACCTGCTGGCGATAGAACAGTGCCTGATCGCCCTGCGAGCGCCGCCGCGTCCACACCGCCTCGCGCTGCCCGCCGCCGTTTTCGATGGACAGGCCAAAGCCGCGCGAGACGAAGTTTTCGTCCAGCACGGTGAAACCCGGGGTTTCCTCGGGCAGTTGGAACGTTACCCGCGCCGGGCCGTTGCGCCCGACGAAATTGACCCGGGCTTCCACCGTCCACACGCCGGAGCCTTCGCCCGGGGCGAGCGGCACGTGCAGGTATTGCACCTTGAGAAACATGATGAGCAGCGTGAGTGCCGTGAACAGCAGCACCAACAAGGCCACCGGCGACAAGAACAGCGTATTTTTTCCTGACATAGAACTATTTGCAGTTACGAACGCGGGCACCGCGCACGGTGCGTGAAGGATTCAGAGGAGTCCACCAGTATCCCGTGCTGCAGAAACTCGCGCCCCAGCAGGATGGGATAGTTGAAACCTGAACGATTGGTCAAGGTGAACAGGGTGTTATGCCGCTCTCCGGCGATGCAGAACTCCAGGCGCACGGCGGGACGCTGGTCGCGCGCCGGCGTGTTGCGCAGCTTGATGTTGACCTGGCGTACCAGGGGCCGCTCGTAGACGACGGTCTCGCTGTGTGGATCGCGATGATCCTCGCGAAGGGTAAAACGTACCATGGTCCGACCGTCCTTCTCGAAACGTTCGATGTTCTCGGCATGCAGCGCGCTGGATTTGGCGCCGCTGTCCAGTTTGGCCTTCATCGACAAACGCTCGGGCAGCAGCAGGATGTTCTCCACCCAGCCCAGTATCCGTTGCGTATCCACGGAAGCTGCCGTTTTGTCCATGTTGCCGGTTCCGGTTCCGTCTTCGCCCGGGGAAAATTGCGGGGACGCGATGGCCCCGGCGGCAAGGACCAAGCCAAATGCCGTCGCAAGCATCCCGAAACGATTCATGCCGCGTAGTCTACTCTGCCGCCTCTGGCCAGAAAATGGGCTCCCCTGGGGCGAGCCGAAAATATTTTTTTGCATCAGCTACTTGAAGTTTTCGTCGAGCCTTCTTCGTGGGCGCCTCGCCACGGCCTGAGCCGCCCGCGCGCCAGGGGGAAACGGTATCATGATTCGCGGCCGATCTACCCGGAAGACCGCGAATCATGGCCGCAATTGCAGCATTTGTTGCGGCAAAACGTCCACCCCCCGCACCGCGATCAGCGGTCCCAGGTGAAATACACCTTTACCCGGGCCGCGGCCGGGGCCTGCGCATTTGGCGGCGCCAGCATGAAATTCAGCCCCTCGGGGGGGATGGCGGCCGAACCGAACGGCAGATGCGGGTTGAGATAGCGCGAGGGATCGGCGTCGCTGAAGCTACTGATGGTGGGATAGGCAACGGTCTCACGTGGCACCAGGGTATCGTCCGCCACCGTGTAATAGCGCAATCCTTCGGGGAAATCCTCCAGCGAAAAGGCGGCGTCGGCCGAATGGTTGTTGCGCAGCAGCCTGTCGTACAGCCGGAAACTGAGGCCTTCGCGGCCCACGCGATAATCGAACAGCGAGCCCATCGCCTTGTAGCGCTCCCGCTCCACACCGGGCAGCAGTTCGTTGCTGAGCGTATAGCTGTACATCAGCGGCCTGCCCTCGTACCGCAGGCTTTCTCCCGCCGGCGGGCCGTCGCAGTGGGCGCGATCCTGCGCGTCGAGGTCCACCGGATAGTAGCCGGGCCGGCGCTGGAAGCACATCACGTCGAGGAATTGCTCCTTGAGGAAGGGCTGCGCCGCCTCCGGGAATTCATAGAAGCGCCAGCCGGCATCGTCGCGGTAATAGGACTGGGGCACCGCGGGCAACGCAAATTCCTGCGGGTTC
>DATMFX010000445.1:0-8114 GCA_035555995.1 Hyphomicrobiales bacterium
ACACTACCGGCACCAATCAGCCCCAGTGCGCCAGGATCACCCTGCTTGATCAGACTTCGCAACGCATGCTTTGCGATCCACGCCGTACCGGCGCTTTTCAGGGACCAGCACCCGATCCGGTCGAGTACCCAGGCAGGATTGTCCTTGGTGATGTCGTTGAGGTTATTGGCAACCGACCGGCGTACATAAAGACTGGGATCGTCTCTGAGGGTATCGACAATCCCCCCAAGCGGCGCCGGGTCGAGCCGCAGCGGTTTGATATGGAACGACCATGGCAAGCGTGGCCGGCTACCTTCGCTGGCGAGGCGGCGTACATGTTCGTTTTCATCATGGGCCCACGCTTCCATCACGGCGAGCGTGCGCGCAAGGTCCCGCTGCAAGAAATGGCGAACGGCAAACTCCGACGTTCCGAAAGTGGTGAAAAATTTAAGCGCCTTCATTGAAGCTTCGAAATGATCGGCTCCGAAGAGCGCCACATACTCCGGCAGGACCAGCGTAGTAAATCCGCCTTCCAGGCGGGGCGCCAACTCGTACAGGGCATCGATATTCCGCTGGTAACTACCGGGCAATGCAGCCTGCAGGCTTTCCGCCACGCGTCTGACGCGGGCCATGAGGGAAAGCTGGCCAATATCACCGCAGCCTGCAAGAAACAGCCGCCGATCGAACCCTGCAGCAACCTGGGCGGTCTGGTCAGCAATGTGACGAACACGCTGCCCATCAAAGCTTTCCTTCAACGGTTGTGGTGTATTTTTATCAGCCAATTTAAGACCTGTGATGCAATGCCGCGTGTCGGACGGACTCTATTCTCCTCGCTTGGCAAGCTGGTGAAAACACTCACCGGCATCAGTTTTCCCAGGGCTGCGCTGACGTGAACCTGCCAACATTGGTACCCCATGGGCCAAGCGAGGTTTACGTAATGAATGCTGTCACTTCTTTTGAAAGCACCCGCCTTGCACGATCAGCATGGCCAATGGCCGCAAGCAGACCGGGAACGCGGCCCGCCTGCGACAGTAAAAAATTATAGAGACTGGCGGGGCCCGCCGACGGTTAATCGACGAGCAGGTGATGCTCCACCAAGGCTGCCGAATTTCGAGGCACCACCGGTTTGCCGCGAGCAGTCAAATGGACTTTGGTAAAAGCGGCGCCGAAGAACAAAATCAGCGAGGAATAATAGACCCACATCAGGATCAGCACGACCGAACCGGCGGCACCATAGACGGAAGCCGGGGCGGTATAGCTCAGGTAGGTCGCAATGCCGTAGCGCCCCAGCGAAAACAGCACGGAGGTCAACAGGGCGCCGACCAACACGTCTTTCCAGCCGAGCACCACATCGGGGAGCACCTTGAAGATGGTGGCGAACAACAAGGTGACCACGCCGAGAGAAAGCAAGGTTTCCGAGCCTACCACCAGGAAAGGGCTCACTGGGATGTACGTGTCTGCAAAGTACAGAACACTGCGCAGGGCGACCCCCAGCAACAGCGATACCAGCAGCACGAAACCGATGGACAGCACGATGGTCAGCGAAAAAAGACGGCTCAGCAGGAACACCAGGATGCTGTTGCGTTTTGGGTGGGCCGCCACGCCCCAGATCATGTTGAGGGAGTACTGCATCTGGGCAAAAACAGTCGTGGCGCCAACCACCAACGCGCCGATACCCAGAACACTCGGCAGAAAACCCGCCTCCTGGGGCCTTGCACTGGCGACGGCTCTCTCCACGGTCTGCGCGGCCTCGAGCCCCATCACCGCTTCGAGCTGCTCAACGATCTGACCTTGCGCCGCCTCCGGCCCCAGCACCACCCCGATGATCGTCACGGCAATGATGACCACGGGAGCCAGGGAGAACAGGGTGTAAAAGGCCAGTGAGCCGGCGTGGCTGAACGCATTACGGTCCAGCCACAGGTTGACCGCGTCGCGCAGCAGGCCTGCCCAGTAGCGTATTCTTGCCATACCTTGTTGAGGCGCCGTCATAGTGACTCAAATGCTCTTTTTATGAACAAAGCTTGGTGGTAAATAGTATTCGAAATGTCGGGGTCACTCCCACTCTACTATAAATAACGCAAAAATCGCGTTTTAAATCAGCATATTGAAAGCACTCATTGCACCGATACCACGAAAAATACCATTCGCAGCTGTTCGCGGTGGCGCTCGAATTCACCTGCCCGCTGATCGCGCCATTACCGCGCTGAACCGCGGTAGCGTTGCTTATGCCGACGTCAACGCTTCCGTCGGCGCCAGGCGCGCGGCACGCATTGCGGGGTATAGTCCGCCGAGACCGCCGATCACCAGCGTGGCAAGCAGCCCACCCGCCACGGCCCAAAGCGGCAATGCCAGCGGCCAGTCCTGCACCGCCGCGTACGCGGCGGTGACCAGCGCGCCAATCACAACACCCGCGCCGCCGCCGAGAGTGGAAAGCAGCAAGGCCTCGCTGAGGAACTGCATGCGGATGTGGGCACGCGTCGCGCCCTGCGAACGCCGCAGCCCGATTTCCGCGCGCCGTTCCAGCACGGAGATCACCATCGTGTTCACCACGCCGATGCCGCCGACGAGCAAGGCAACAGCACCCAGACCGACGAGCAAACCGGTGAAGGCGAGGTCCGCGGCCGCCCGTGCCGCAAGCATGTCGGAGGGCCGCGACACCTGCACTTCGTTTGAGTTCGCGGGATTGGCCGTCTTGCCGAGCAACGCGGCTACGTTCTCCACTTCCGCCGGCGCGGCCCTGACGAAGATCGTGGTGATGTCAGCGTCGATGTCGAAGTAGCGCGCGGCGGCCGGCCAGCCCATGAACACCCCGAGGTCGAGCGAGGACGCGAGCGTGATCGGTTGCAGGATTCCCGTCACGGTGGCCCAGCGTTCGCCGAGCCAGATTTGCAAACCTATGTGCCGCGCGCCGATGCCGAGACGGGCAGCAGCGCGGCTGCCGAGTACGACAGCCGGATACTCGGCGCGCGCGGTGTCGAGCCAGCTGCCAGCCGCTATCACCGCGCCGAGAGTGGCCGGCAGGTCGATGGTCGTCGCGAACACCGCGATGCCCCCGGTCTGGATCGCGGGAATGTGGTCATGCTGGTAGGCCTTGAGGTCGAGCATCCCGACCGAGCTCACCGCCCGCACCGCGGGCAGCCGCGCGATCATGGCGGGCGCTTCATCGGGCAAGGTCGCGGCTTCGCCCATAAAACTCGTACCGGGCTGCACCGTCAGCAGGTTGGTACCGAGCGCGTCGAGCTGGCGATTGAGTTCGGCGCGGCTCGATGCGGAAATGCCGACGACCGCCAGCATCGCGCCGATGCCGATCGCGATGCCGAGCGCCGACAGCACGACGCGCAACGGATGCGCGCGCAGGCCGTGGCTCGCGAGGCGCAGCAAGTCGGGGAAGCCGAGTCGCACGGTACGCAGCGCCGTCATGTGCGCAAACCCGATTGATCCGCCACGATGCAACCGTCGCGCATGTTCACCTGCCGGCGGCACTGTGCGGCGATGGACAAGTCGTGCGTGATCACGACGACAGCCGTGCCGGCTTCGTGCAGTGCGAACAACAACTCCATGACACTGGCGCCGGTGCGTGTATCGAGCGCGCCCGTAGGTTCATCGGCGAGAAGCAGTGCGGGTCCGCGGGCGACGGCCCGCGCGATCGCAACACGTTGTTTTTCGCCGCCGGACAATTCATGGGGGCGGTGCGCCAGCCGCGCGGCCAGCCCGACACGCGCCAATGCAGACTCGGCGCGTTCGCGCCGCTCACGCAAGGCGATGCCGGTATACAGCATGCCGTCGGCGACGTTGTCGAGCGCGCTCACACCGTGCGCGAGATGGAAATGCTGGAACACGAAACCGATGCGGTGCGCGCGCAGCGCCGAGAGTTCATCGTCACTCAGCGCGGCGACATCGCGGCCGTCGATGACGACCTGCCCCGCGTTCGCACGATCGAGCGTGCCGACGATGTTGAGCAGCGTGGTCTTGCCAGAGCCCGAAGGGCCGACGATGGCAACGAACTCGTCGCACCGGATGTCGATGCTCACCTTGTCGAGCGCCTTCAGCTCGCTGCCGTACGTGCGCGTTACGTCACGCAGGGAAATGACGTGCTCAGACCCGCTCACTACGGCACTCAAGTTATGGCACTCCCTATGGCGCTCTCTATGGCACTCTCTATGGCACCCCGACCGCCAGGCCTTCGGCGATGTCCGGTCCGCTGATTTCCACGCTGCCACGCGCGAACAGCCCGGTGCTCACCGGCACAATCCGCCGGGAAGCGCCGTCGACCAGCTCGACACCGAAGCCACCTTCGGGCAGCGCCAGCAGCGCGGCGATGGGAACGGCGAGCACATCGGTGCGTTTGCCGACGACGAATTCGACGTCGACCGACGCCGCTTCCAGCGTGCCCAGCGTGGCCTGATCCGGAATCGCGATCTCGGTGGTGGCGAGGCCCTGCGCGTCGAACACCGTGCTGACTTCCGCGATGACACCCTGCACCTCCACGTTCGTCGGCAAGGTGACGACCACCGGGTCGCCGGGTTTTGCGTAGGCGTGGTCCGCGATGCCAAGTGACACCGATACCATCCTGTCCGTGCTCGTGTAGCGCACGATGGGATCGGCGACGTTGCCGGGCATCACGCCCCCCTGCCCTTCACCACTGAAAACGACATCGCCGACTTCCGCAAGGTGGGTCTGCCACCCGCACGGGACCAGGCGCCACGGCGATCTGCCCCGGCTTGATCAGGCCGCTGGCCGAGTGCCCGGTAGCCGCCTGCCACCGGCGTACCGCGTCCTCTGCGGCGCCCTCGTAACCCAGTGCCGCGAGATTCTTCCGCAACAGTGCGACATCCGCGTCGGCGTTGGCGCTGGACAGCAAGGCACTGCGCGCGTCCTGCGCATCGCGCAAGGTACGCGCGGCTTCGTGTACCGCCAGTTGCGCGGTAGCCACGGCGGTTTCCGCGGTGGCGAGTTCAGCACGTACCTGGTCCGTATCCGCGGGCGTCGTGAAGCCGCGTTCACGCAGTTGTTCGGTACGGCTCAACTTGTCGCGCGCAACCTTGAGCTTCATCTCCGCCTCCGCCAGCCGCGCCTGCTGCAGCGCCAGGTTCAGCTCCGCCTTGCGTTGGTCGTCTTCGGCGTTGTTCAGTTCCAGCCACTCGAACTCGGCAAAGCTCTCGCCGCCGAAACGCAGCGTACGGAAAAATGGCAGCTCACCGTAGAACAGGATCACCGGCTGGCCGTCGATCGCAAACAGCGGTTCGCCGCGCGCGACCATCGTGCCTTCCGGTGCCATCCACGTGACGATGCCGGAGCGCTCCTTGCTGATAAAGGGAACGTCGACGGGAGCACCGAAGCCCAGCGTACCGGTTTGCGTGCGGGCATCGAGCAGCGTGGTCCTGGCAATGGTCGCCGTGCCGGCAGGCGTTTCTGCATCGCGCGCAGCAGGAGTTCCGGAACGCAGCGTCCATGCCGCGATCGACATCAGTGCCAGCAGCACTCCGCCGCCAAGCCACTGCGCACTTTTGCCAGTCATCATGGGCTTTACTGCGGCACTCTGCGGATCATCAGGCCTGTAACCGCGTTGGCTTCACGGCAGGTACTCATCGTCTGCTGTGTTTGCGGCGCTCTCAGATCGAACGAGGGATTGCTGAGTTCAAATGCGCCCTGCGGTGTCGGATCGGGAAAGTCGGACAAACCGGCCGCGCGCACGCATTCCGCGAATTTCACCAGGCCTTCGAGGCGCTCTGGCGTCATCGGCGCGTTCATGGCGGCCATTTGGCTGGGCAGCTTGTCCGTGCAGGCGCCCTGTGCGGCCCGGAACCGCTCTCCGGCGACCGGGTCTGTGATGCGCACCATCATGCGGCCATCCGGGCCCGGATCAGGAAACTCCGCGTAGCCATTCGCGCGGATGCACTGGGCGTACTCCACGAGTTCTTCGACGTCAGCGGGCGTCGGCTGCGCGATGGCATCCAGGGAAAGCGTGGCAGCCAGCGAAGCCACGGCGGATTTAACCAGCAGGTTGCGAGCGGTTTTGCAGATGAGGGTTTTCATGTTCACCAACTCCTTTGCTATTGAATTAATGCACGTTCACCTGTCCTTATGGGGGGGTACTATCTTGTTCCTTGATGCTGAGCTCCCCACCAACTGAAGCGCCAGCAAAACACTGGCGCCTTGCCGAACGCCCGCTCAGCGCAGTGCATCAGTTGCAATAATCCACAACGAAGTGGTTGCCTTCCTCGAAGATGTTGCAGCCTGATTCCTGGGCGATGAGTGCGATTGCTTCATCAAGGGTAAGGTTGTCTCCACTGACTGAGACAAGCTTGTTGGCTGCCTCGGGGTGCTCAAGTACGAGGCTGTCACTCAACCGGGGAAGAGGATATCTGTATTGGATGGGGTCGCCTTCCCTCCACCCCCTCTTTAGGTAGACTTCGTGTCCTGACGTTGATTCGATCACTTCAGTGCCTGCGTTCTTTTCGTAACTAAGGAACACCTGTACGGCGATTGGCTTAAGCACCATAGGCAGCGGTGCGTCGGTGAAGTTCAAGCTGAGCATCCATGTACCATCGACCGCATCCATGTTCATGAATTGGTCTTGGCCCCGCACCAAGCGAACCAACACGCGTTCGTCAGTGACGCTCTGCGCGGCTTCCGGTTGCGCGGTGACGAGGCCGATCCCGGATAATGCGACAAGGGCGGTGAGAGCTGCACTAACGATATGGCGGGTTTTCATGGCATAGCTTCTCTGCAGTAATTTGATGCGTTTTACGTTCGGGTTGGGGTCATTGAGGATGTTGACGCTGAGCGCAAGCATCCGGGGTTTACCCATTCGCGCGCTGTCGAGCATCAACTGCGCGAGTTGCGCGGCGTAATCGCCGATGCTGCGCTGGCATTGCTCGTCGCAACTCAGTTCCTGCAGTTCGCGCGTTTCGCGACCGAGGTACCACACGAGCGGATTCCACCAGAACAGTTTTTCAACCAGCGTGATGGCCAGCAAGTACCAGTTGTCGTGCTGACGGATGTGCGTGAGCTCATGGTGCAACAGCGTCGATAATTGCGGCGACGCGACGAGGTCGTCATGCACCCAGATACATGGATGCACGAGACCACTCGAAAAGGCACCTGGGATTTCACGCTGCACGACTACAGGACATTCCGCAACGAGACCTGCGCGGTGCCACAACCAGCTGCCATCGCTGCCTTGGCGTGCGAGACGCGACAAGCGGTAATGATGTGAGGCCAGGTTCCACACGAACAAGACTGCGCCAATTGCCGTCAATGCGATGAACATCAGTTCAACTGTATTGAGAACAAGGAAGTCCCGCGCCAGCGGCACGCCGCTCGTCTGTACGATGATCGGGTAGACGCCGGTAAGGCGCGCACTGCCGGCATCGACAGCGCGTTCGATGCGGCCCAGCTCCCAGCTGAAGTCGATGGCCAACGGCAGCTCCGGCAGCAAGGTCCACGGCACGAGCCAGGCCGCAAGGGCAGCGAAACCTGCAAAGAAACGCAGCCTGTGCGGCGCGCCACCGTTCAGAAAAATAAAGGCAAGCGCCAACAGGCTCAGACCCACGTTCACCAATAACCAGCTCAACATGACTATTGCTCCAGGTCTTTGCGCTTCTGCGCGATGATTTTTTCGAGGTAGGCAAGATCGTCGAGCGACAGGGCCTCGTCTTTCACTAGATGGCTGATCATCGGCAGGGCTTCGCCAGCGAACAGGCGCCGCAGCAGATCCTTTACCATCGGCTTCGCCAGCTCCTTCTCCTGGATCAGCGGCCCGTACAGGATCGTGCGGCCGTAAGTGCGGATGCGGCCGATGGCGCCCTTCTCCTCGAGGCGATCGACTATCGTCTTCACGGTGGAATAGCTAAGGTCGCGATCCTTTTCGAGTTCGCGGTGCAGGTCAGGGGCGATGACTTCCTTGTCACGCCAGATCAGACGCATCACATCGAGTTCGAGGTTGGACAGGTTCATGTGGGCCTCCGCTTATCAGTTCTTCGGGAATATAGATGTATCTCTACATTTGTCAATATATCAAAGGTCCGACGATGACCACGAACTCGTCGCGCCGGATGTCGACGCTGACTTTGTCGAGCGCCTTCAGCTCGTTACCGCACGCGCGTTACGTCGCGCAGGGAAATGAAAAAAGC
>DATMFX010000446.1:0-3957 GCA_035555995.1 Hyphomicrobiales bacterium
GGCAGCGTGCCTGCGCGGCATCGAAATCGATGCGCACTTGGTGCTCAAGGCCACCAAGGTGGACGGCGTCTACTCGGCGGATCCGAAAAAGGACCCCACGGCCCAACGCTATACGCGCCTTACCTACGACGAAGTGCTGGACAAGAAGCTCGGCGTCATGGATCTCACCGCCATCTGCCTGTGCCGCGACCACAACATGCCGGTGCGCGTGTTCGACATGAACAAGGCCGGCGCGCTGTTCAATCTGATGGTGGGCAAGGAAGAAGGCACACTGATCGAAAGCGCACCGCAGCAATAGCCGCCATGCCCGCGGCACAGCCGCGTTTTGGACCAATTAGCTGATTTCAAGGGGAAAGTCATGATCAACGACATTCTGCAGGACGCCGAGGAACGCATGAAGAAAAGCCTGCACAGCCTCGAGGCGGCATTCAACAAGATCCGCACCGGCCGCGCGCATCCCGGCATTCTGGACAACGTGCGCGTTTCCTACTACGGCTCCGAAATGCCGATCCAGCAGGTGGCCAACGTAGTGGTGGAGGATGCCCGCACCCTGGCGGTGTCGCCCTGGGAAAAGAAAATGTTGCAGGAAATAGAACGGGCGATCATGAAAGCGGATCTTGGCCTGAACCCCTCCAACAATGGCGATGTGATCCGCGTGCCGATGCCGATGCTCACGGAGCAGACCCGCCGCGACTACACCAAGCAGGCCAAGGCTGAAGCCGAGAACGCCCGGGTAGCGGTGCGCAACATTCGCCGCGAGGCCAACAACGACGTCAAGGAACTGCTCAAGGAAAAGGCCATCGGCGAAGACGACGAGCGCCGCGCGGAGCAGAACATCCAGAAGATGACCGACAACCACATCGCGCTCATCGACAAGAAATACGCCGAAAAAGAAGCCGACCTGCTGTCGGTGTAACCGGCTGTCCGCCATGGCATCCTTTCGCGAGACCGTTGCCTCTGTAAGCCAGGCGCCGGCGCTGCCGCGCCATCTTGCCATCGTCATGGATGGCAACAACCGCTGGCTGAAACTGCAGGGCGGGCGCGGTCTCGATGGCCACAAGGCCGGCGCGGAAGCGGCGCGCCGCACCATTCGCCTGTGCGCGGAGCGCGGCATCGAAGTGCTCACCCTGTTCGCCTTCAGCAGTGAAAACTGGCAACGGCCGGCGCAGGAAGTCAAAGGGCTGCTGTCGCTGTTCACCCGCTTTCTGCAGCGCAGCGAAGTGCTCAAGCTGCATGAGAACGGCATCAAGCTGACTTTCATCGGCAACCGCACGCGTTTTTCCACGCAGTTGCAGCGGCTGATGCGCGAGGCGGAAACGCTCACGCACGACAACCGGGTGCTCAACGTGGTGGTGGCCGCCGATTATGGCGGGCGCTGGGACGTGTGCGAGGCCGCCCGCCAACTGGCGCGCCGTGTTGCGGCGGGCGAACTGGCGGCCGAGGACATCACCGAAGCCGAATTCCATCGGCATACCGCACTGCACGCCTTGCCGCCGCCCGACATCTGCATCCGCACCGGCGGCGAGCAGCGGCTGAGCAATTTTCTGCTGTGGCAGTTTGCCTACACTGAACTGCATTTCACCAACACCCTATGGCCCGATTTCGACGCCAGCGACCTGGAAGCGGCCCTGGCCGACTTTGCGCGGCGCCAGCGCCGCTTCGGCCGCGTCAGCGAACAGGTGGAACAGGATATCTTGCAGGGAGCGCGCTGAAATGTTGAAGCAACGGGTCATCACCGCGCTGGTCCTGGCCGTCATCGTCATCGGCGCCATCGCGCTGCTGCCGCGCAACGGCTTTGCGCTGTTCGTGGCCGTGGTGATCGGTATCGGCGCCTGGGAATGGAGCGGCATGATGCGGCTGGCGCCCTGGCAGCGTGTGGCGCATCTGCTGCTGTTCTGCTGCCTCATGCTGGCGTTGCTGGTGGCCGGCACGCCGATGGTGCTGCCGCTGATGCTGCTCAGCGCGCTGTGGTGGCTGGTGGCCTTTGCCCTGGTGCTGCGCTATCCGGCGTCCGAGCCGCTCTGGCAACCGCGCGCCATCCTGCTGCTGCTCAGTGCCGTGGTGCTGCTGCCGGGCGTGGTGGCGCTGGATTTCCTGCGGGTGCAGGACCCGCATGCGTACTACATTCTTGCCTTCATCGTGCTGGTGGCGGCGGCGGACATCGGTGCCTATTTCACCGGCCGCCGTCTCGGTTCCCGCCGGCTTGCGCCGCTGGTCAGCCCCAATAAGACCTGGGAAGGCGTGATCGGCGGCATGGTGGGCACCGTGGTGGCGGGATTGCTGATGCTGGCGGCGCTGCCCGGCCATCTGGAATTGGGCCTCCATCAGTGGGTGCTGGGCGTGCTTGGCGCGCTGCTGCTTGCCGCGTTCAGCGTGGTGGGGGACCTGTTCGAGAGCATGCTCAAGCGCCACTGCCAGGTGAAGGACAGCAGCAATCTGTTGCCGGGCCACGGCGGTATCCTAGACCGTCTCGACAGCCTGACCGCGGCGCTACCGGTGTACGTGCTGACGCTGAGTGCGCTGGGACTGCTATGAGCACCGGCGTACAGACCCTGACCATCCTTGGCGCCACCGGCTCGATCGGCGCCAATACGCTGCGGGTGGTGGCCGAACACCCCGAGCGTTACCGCCTCCATGCGCTCACCGCCCGTCACAACGACGCCATCCTGCTGCGGCAATGCCAGCAGTTTGCCCCGCGCTATGCCGTGCTGGACGATCCCGCCGCCGCCGAGCGCCTGCGCCAGGCCCTGGCGCGGAACGACCTGCCCACCGAAGTGCTGAGCGGCACTGAGGCCCTGCGTGAGGTGGCCACCGCGATTGAGGTGGATGCGGTGATGGCGGCCATCGTGGGCGGCGCCGGGCTATGGCCCACGCTGGCGGCGGCACAGGCCGGCAAGAAGGTGCTGCTGGCCAACAAGGAGGCCCTGGTGATGGCGGGGGAGCTTTTCATGCGCGCCGCACAGGACAGCGGCGCGGTGATCCTGCCGATCGACAGCGAGCACAACGCCATTTTCCAATGCCTGCCGGTGAACGCCGCGGGGCGCTTCGTGCAGCGCCCCGGCTGCGGTTTTTCACGCCTCATCCTGACCGCTTCGGGCGGCCCGTTCCGCAACCGCCGCCGCGAGGAACTGGTAGACGTCACCCCGGACCAGGCCTGCGCCCACCCCAATTGGGTCATGGGGCGCAAGATTTCCGTGGATTCCGCCACGCTGGTGAACAAGGGGCTGGAACTGATCGAGGCCTGCCACCTGTTCGGCGTGCCGCCCGCGCAGATTGACGTGCTCATCCACCCGCAGAGCATCGTGCATTCGATGGTGTGCTATGAGGACGGCTCCACGCTGGCGCAGATGGGCAACCCCGACATGCGCACGCCGATCGCCTATGGCCTGGCCTGGCCTGAGCGCATGCGCGCCGGGGTACAGCCGCTCGACCTGACCCGCGCCGCCAGCCTGGAATTCGCCCAGCCGGACCTGGCGCGCTTTCCCGGCCTGCGCCTGGGACGGGAAGCGGCGGAGGCGGGCGGGGCGGCGCCGCTGGTCTACAACGCCGCCAATGAAGTGGCCGTGGCAGCTTTTCTGGACGGGCGGATCGGGTTTACCCGAATACCTGATATTATTGCCCGCACTCTGGACCTGGCGGCGCTGCCGCCTCCGGCCGATCTCGATGAGGTTCAGCGTTTTGACGCCGCGGCGCGGGCGTTGGCGGGCCAGGCCCTGTAGGCTCATGCCGCCGCCGATCCCTGCCTTGCGGGTGCTGCCACAGGCTGAACCGGGCCTGAGCAGCCCCCCGGATGGCGCTGGTAATGGCACGATGATGGCACTAATTTGCGATTTTGCGGTCGAAACAAGACAGCAACCGGACACACACGAACAGCCATGGCAGTGATTCAAGACATCTTCACCAGCATCGTGGCCATGATGGTCACCCTCGGTATTCTGGTGACATTCCACGAATACG
>DATMFX010000447.1:0-2169 GCA_035555995.1 Hyphomicrobiales bacterium
TGGAACGAATAGGACGCCGGCAGAATGCGCAGTACGGTGACGATGATGTCCTGCACCGCGGGATCGCGGGTGAAAAGCGTGGCGATCCACGGCGCGGTCAGCGCCACCACCAGATAGAGCGCGAATTGCCACAGCAGCACGAAGCGCAGCGACAGCTGCAGGCCTTCGCACACACGTGCATAGCGGCCGGCGCCGTAGTTCTGGCTGATGAAGGGCGGCAGGCTCATCGACATGCCGAGTACCACGATCATCACCAGCGCTTCCATCCGGCTCACCACCCCGTAGGCAGCCACGGCCTGCGGCCCGTACGCGGCCAGTGCGGCGGTCAGCACGCCGGCGGAAATCGGCGTGATCATGTTGGCCAGGGCGGCGGGCAGGGTGATGCGCAGCAGCTGGCGCCAGGTGGCGAACAGTTCGCTCAGCGGTGGCAGTTGCAGACGCATCAATTTTTCCCTGGCACACAAGGTGTGCAGTATCACCACCACCGTGTAGAGCCAGGCGATCACCGTGGCCAGCGCGGCACCGCCGATGCCCATGGCGGGAATCGGACCCAGGCCGAAGATCAGGATGGGGTCGAGCACGGCGTTGATGATGGCGCTGATCGTCATCAGTTTGCCGTGCAGGCGGGCGTTGCCGCTGGCGCGAATCACCGCCGTGCCGGCGAACTGCATCAGTTGCAGCGGCATGCCCAGATACCAGATGTGCATGAACTCGCGGATCAGCACCAATTGTTCCGGACTGGCGCCGAGCATCGGGAACACCAGGTCGATACTGGCCAGCGCCAGCGGAATCAGCGCCACGCCGGCCAACAGTCCCATGCCCATGCTGGCAAAGGTCATGCGCTGCGCCTGTTCGGTATCGCTGCCGCCAAGCGCGCGTGCCACCAGCGCCGAGGTGCCGATGCCAAGGCCCACGCCGAAGTAGGTGATCAATATGGTGGCGGGAAAGGTAAAGCTGAGCGCGGCAAGTTCGCTGGTGCCGAGCAGGCTGACGAAAAACGTGTCGGCCAGGTAGTAGAGAATGACGGCGACGGCGCCGATGGTGGTGGGAACGCTGGTGCGAAACAGTGTCTGGCCGACGGGTTCCTGAAGAAGGTCGCCCCTGGTGGCGGACCGTGCTGCGGTACTCAAGACTCGATTCCATGAAGTGTGGGGCTGCCACGGGAACGGAAGGCGCCACCTAGCACCGCCCCGATCGCGCACGCTTTGTATCATAAGTGCGTAGTGTCACGCAGCGACAATCGGTGAGGGGACACGCGTCTGATGAAATATCTTTCGTCCCGAACCGGATGGTTCGTAAAAGAATGGCTGGAAGCGGGGCGTGGGAGGTGGCGCGGCGTGGTCAACTGCCCAGGAAATAGCGCAGCAGCATGCCCAGGCAGGTCGCCACGATAAGGAGACGCAACAGCTGCGGATTGCTGCGGAACAGCAGGTGCGAACCCACCCAGGCGCCGATTGCCTGCCCCACCATCATCAACAGCCCGATCTGCCACACCAGTTTGCCCGCACTCAGGAACACCAGCAGCGAGGCCAGGTTGGTGGCGAAATTGAGGCATTTGGCCTGGGCGGTGGCGTCCAGCAGCGGTTTGCCCTGCAGGGTGACGATGGCCAGGGAAAAGAAGGAGCCGGTGCCGGGGCCGATCATGCCGTCGTAGAGGCCGATGCCGGGAATCACGCTGCGGCGGAAGCGCGCAGGATCCATGCGGGCGGGCTGCGCCACCGCCAGGATACGGCCGGACAACAGAAAGTAGCCGGCGATCAGCACCAGCACCACCGGGATCAGATACCGCAACAGATCGGCGTCGACGAATTGCACGGCGATGGAACCAAGCCCGGAGCCGACGAAGGCCCACGTCATCATCGGCCGCATCGGTGGCCAGTTCACCTTGCCATGCCGGAGCATCATGGTGGCGGCGGTGGCGGTGCCCATGGCGCCCTGCATCTTGTTGGTGCCGAGCGCCTCGAGCGGCGGCACGCCGGCGAGTATCAGCGCCGGCAGCACCAGCAGTCCGCCGCCCCCGGCCAGGGTATCGAGGCAGCCGGCGGCGACCGCCACGGCAAACAGGAGCAGCATGAGTTCAAGCGTGGGCATGGTCGGGGGTGGTATCGGTGCGGGGTTCTATGCTCAACACCCAGGCCACGGCATGCTGCACGCGCCAGCGGATGTTGA
>DATMFX010000448.1:0-11816 GCA_035555995.1 Hyphomicrobiales bacterium
CTGGCGAGACTTTCGGTCAGCACGATCGCTTCCGGCACGTCGAGCGCAGTGGCAGGATCGCCGGCCACCCACTCGAAGCCGAACATATCCAGCAACTCCGGATCGGCGAACAGCATCCGGTTTTCATAGAACGTCCTGTCCCCACGGCTCAACAACCCCGCATTCGGATGCGCGCGCGCCACCAGTTCCAGCTCGGGGTAATCCTGTCGCAGCTGCTCGGCCGCAACGGACGCCAACGTTGCCAGGTAAAGCCCCGGCGAGTTCCCGCTGGGATAGATGTCGCGTCCCAGGCGATAGATGCGCTCGGCCTCTGGGTGAAAGCGATCGTAACTGGTCTCGTGCATCACATAGAGCCCGATCAGGATCGCGCTCGCCAGCCCCACCGCAAGGCCGAACAGGTTGATCAGCGAGAACAGCTTATTGGCAAGCATGCTGCGCAGCGCGAAGTCGAGATAGTGCCTGAGCATGCTCCCCTCCCCCTATTCGTAGCGCAGCGCCAGCACCGGCTTGGCACTTGCCGCCTTCGCTGCAATGCCACCCACTGTCACCCAGGCGATGCACAGGGCGAGGGCGCCGCTACCAATGAAGATCAACGGCGTGAGGTCGATGCGATACGCGAAATTCGCCAACCAGCGCGACATGCCGAACCAGGCCAGCGGCCAGGCGATGAGATTGGCAAGCAGTACCATTCGGCTGAAATCGTTGGTGAGCAGCAGCACGATGCGCAGCACACCGCTGCCCATGACCTTGCGCACGCCGATTTCCTTGACGCGGCGTTCGGTGTTCCAGGCGGCGAGGCCGTACAAGCCGGAACAGGCTACCAGGATTGCCAGCGTAGCCAATGCAATGAACAACGCGAACGTGCGGGATTCGCTGGCATAGAGCCCGGCGTAGCTGTCGCTCATGAAACGGTAACGCAGCGGCGACTGTGGCAACTGCTGCGTCCATAGTTGCTCCAGCGCGTCCAGTGTTGCCATGCTGTTCCCGCCCACCTTCAACAGCAGCACATTGGGGAAAAAGCGTTCGTTCCAGATGTAGGCTACCGGCTCCACAGTACGGCGGATCGATCCAAAATGCGTGTCCCCCACGACTCCGACAACAGTGTAATCATTACGCAACTGCTCGCCCTGTTGCACGATATTCTCCGAGAACGTCTGACCCAGCGCCTGGCGTGGATCCTCCCAACCGGCCTGGCGCGCGGCGGTTGCATTGAGAATGATCCCGCCGCGTGCCGTGGGCTGCTGCGCTGACAACGGGGGTTTCCTGTCGGACGGATAGTCCAGGTTGAAGGTACGCCCCGCCAACAGTTGCATTCCCAGCGCTTCAAAATAGCCCTCGCTCACCGTAACCCCACGCACGGCCAGGGGACGCCCAGGATCATCGCCGGCGGGAACCAGCGCAAAACCATCGGGCAGGCTGCGCGTGGGCGCGGTGGTACCCGCCGCTACCACTGCCACCCCTGCCTGCTGCTGCAATTCCGATTGCAGTGTTGGATATGCCGCCCTGGCGCGGGCATTCGGCAATTCCACGATCAATACGTTGTCCGGATCGTAGCCAATGGGCTTGGAAAGCGCATAATCGAGCTGGTTGCGTACCACCACGCTACCGATGATCAAGCCTATCGAGCAGGTGAACTGCAACACGATCAGTATTGCCCTGAAGCGCGCGGAACCTTTCCCCTTAAGCAACTCGCCACGCAAGGCGGCGGCTGTGGGCAGACGTGCCGCCACCCAGGCAGGATACAGGCCCGCTGCCATCCCCAGCACAATCGTTATCACAACCAAAAGCCCCAGGAACGCCGGTTTCAGCAGAGCCAACGCGGGCAGCGCCACGCCCACCATCGTGCCGAACCAGGGGAGCAACAATTCATACAGCGGCAGCGAGAGCGCGAGAGCAAACAGCGCCAGCAACACGCTCTCGCTCATGAGCTGCAAAGTCAGTGTGTGCGTGGAGGAACCGGCGATGCGCCTGACCGCGATTTCGCGCGCCTTCTTGGCGAATTGCACAGTCTGCATGTTCATGAAGTTCAGCGTGGCGATCAGCAACGTCATCACACCAATGGCGCCGAATATCAACAGATCGGAGCGCGGCCGCTGGCTCTTGGCCGTGCCCAGCATATCGTCCAGCGCCGGCAATTCGTTCTGCAGATCAGTGGTGAAATGCAGCGCTCGCAACGGTTGCAGATACAGCCCAAGACCGTCCACCGGCAGCCCGCCCTGCCGCAATAGATCCAATGCGCTTTTTTCCGTGGCGACGGCATCCGTGCCTGGCGCCAGCTTCACGTAGTGGTAGAGCACGTCAGAGCCGAAGTTGTTGAGCGCCCCTGCATCGTTCCACAAGGTTTCCAAGGCGGCGATGTTCAGATAAACATTGATACCCAGATGCGAATTGGCGGGATTGTTCGCCACCACCGCGCCCACCTTGAAATCGTAGCGGTCGTTGATGGTGAACACCCTGCCCAGCGGCTTGCTTTCGCCAAAGAGCTTCAACGCAGCTGCTTCCGTGAGTACCGCGTTGCCTTCGTCGCGAATGGCGCTGTCGGCTTCTCCGGCAAGCGACGGGTAATCCAATATCTGGAAGAAGTCAGCATCGACCATGCCTACATTCGCATAAAGCTCGACCTCGCCCGTGCTCAGCCTCTGCTCTTTTATACCCAGACGCGCGGCAAGCTCGATCTCGCTCATGTTGGCCGCAAGCAAGGGGCTGAGCGGATTGAAGAAGGTAGCGAAGCGGGCGCCACCCGAATCCCGGCTCCAGTTGACGCGGTAGATGCGATCGCTGTCCTTGAACATGGCATCGTGGCTGTTTTCGTAGCGCACGAAGGTAAGGATCAAACACGCCGTGATCATGCCCGTAGCAAGGCTCAGAATGCTGATCGCGGAATACAGGCGCTGGCCGAGAAGGCGTTTGAGGGCGGTTTTCAGGTAATGCACGTACATGATGGTTACCTCCATGCGCTATTCATAGCGCAGCGCCAACACCGGCTTGGCACTCGCCGCCTTGGCCGCAATTCCCCCCACCGTCACCCAGGCAATGCAGAACGCAATGGCGCTGCTGCCGATGAAGAGCAGTGGCGTCAGGTCGATGCGGTACGCAAAGGCTTCCAGCCAACGCTCCATGGCAAGCCACGCCACGGGCCAGGCGATGAGGTTGGCGATGAGCACCAGCTTGCTGAAGTCGTTGGTGAGGAGCCACACGATGTTCCACACACCGCTGCCCATAACCTTGCGCACGCCGATTTCCTTGGTGCGTTTTTCGGCGTTGAAACTGGCAAGCCCGAAGAGGCCGAAGCAGGCAAGCGCGATGGCGATGCCGGCGAAGACGGTAAGCAGTTGTCCCTGGCGCGCGTCGGCCAGGTACAGGGCATCGAAGTCTTCCTGTAGAAAGTGGCGATTTAGGGGCTTCCCGGGGTTGAGCGCCGTCCAGGTGGCATCGATGTGTGCCAGCGCCGCGGCCATGGCGCCGGGTGCGACGCGTATGGATGCATCCCGCATAGTATTGAACGGCTGTTCCACCTGCGGCGGAGCCAGGATGAAGATCAGCGGCCGTTCGCCCATGCGGAAGGTTTCGAAATAGACATCCTCGGTAACGCCAACCACCGTGCCGCTGAAAAGCGCACCCGGAAACTCAAGCGTGGCGTTCACCGCTTCGTCCGGGTTCATACCCAGCGCCCTGGCGGCGGAACGATTGAGAGCAAACGCCAGGGCCGTACCTTCCTCATCGTTGGTGGCAAGCACGTCGGAGGGGAAGTCCTCGGAAAAGGCGCGTCCCGCCAGCAGGCCGATGCCGTAGGTTTCAAAGAAATCGTAATCCACCAGCATGTACTGGATGCGGGTTTCCACCGCCGAGCCGCGCAGCTTGATCGGTACCTGATTGTCGTTGAAGCCAAACGGCAGGTAGTGCGAGGCCGTGACTTCCTCGATGGCGGGGCTGGCCAGCAGCGCGTTCTTGAGTGCCGGCCACTGTTCACCGAAACCACGAATTTCCGGGGTGCGCAGCGCCACGATGGCCTCTTTATCGAAACCCAGGTCGGCGTTGCCGATGAAGCTGCGCTGTGTCTGGATAACCAGCGTGGCCACCACCAGGGTAATGGCGATGGCAAACTGGCAGACCACCAGCACATTGCGCGTCCACACGCCTTTTTGCACCATGACGCCGCCAAGCGCCGCCGCCGATTTGAGCGAGCTCATGAAAAACGCCGACCAGGCACCGGCCAGCACGCTCAACGTCATCAACAGCAAGGCGAAAGTCGTGAGCATCCTGCCATCGAGCAAGGCCATCCTGCTCACGGGAATATGAGTAAAGGCGCCAAAGGCCGGCAACGCCACTTCCATCAGCGCCAGCGCGCCGAGCAACGACAGCAACACGGTAAGTCCCGATTCCGCCAGAAACTGCAGGGCCAACTGCAGGCGGGTGGCCCCGATGGCCTTGCGCATGCCCACTTCCTTGGCGCGGCGGGTGGAGCGTGCCGTGGCAATCGACAGAAAGTTGATGCAGGCGATCGCCAGAATGGCAAAGGCAATGACGATGAAGGCGCGCACCGTGCCGATGTTGCCCGGCGGCAACCATTCCTCGTCGCGGTCGGAATGCAGATGAATATCAGCAATGGGCATCATCACCAGGCTGGAAGCCTGCGCGGCTTCCGCACTGGCATGCCGACTCAGGAAATCGCCAAGTCTCTGCTGCAAAGGCTGCGCGGCTGCTGGCGATTGCAACCGCAGGTAAGTATGGAAATCCGTATTGCGGTTCCAGGCTTGCAGAAAGGTTGAGCCAAAGCCCATGGCGACGGTGCTGAGCGATACCACCCCATCGAGATTCAGGTGGGTATTGAGCGGCAAATCCGCGATCACGCCGGTGACGCGCAGGTCCATCTGCTGCAACAGACGCAGCGTTTCCCCCACCACATCGGTGCTGCCGAAATACTTGCGCGCCAGGCTTTCCGTGAGCACGATCGATGCCGGCGCATCCAAGGCAGTGGCGGGATCGCCCGCCAGCCACTGGAAATCGAAAACTTCCAACAGCGAAGGATCGGCAAAACGTACCGCACGTTCCTGAAAGCCGATATCGCCTGCTTCCAGGAATACGTCACCGCCAAATACACGCGCGGCGGCCTGCACCAGATCGGGGAAATCTTCCAGCAGGGCGGGTGCCACGGGCGCGTTGTTGGACGCCGGCACACGTGCCCTGGCGCCTTCCAGCGGATAGTACTCGCGGGAAATGCGATAAAGGCTGTCGCTCTGCTGCCACGCTTGGTCGTAGCTCGATTCGAAGCGTACGTAGAGCAGGATCAAGAGGCAGCAGGCCAGGCCGATGCTCAGGCCAATGATGTTGATCGCCGAATACAGCCAGTTGCCGGCAAGCTGGCGCAGCGCGAATTTCAGGTGCCCGAGGATCATCAATCACTCCTTGTTATGAAGGAGCGGCTCGTCCGGCTATGTTGCCGGGTCGAGGGTTCGCTCCGTCCTTTGCAGAGGCAAGTTCCGGGCCAGGGGAAATATTGCTCTCTAATCAATAACTTGCTTTTGGGAACCTCGGTGTGGACCGGCCAAGTGTCCGCCAATAAATGGGGAAATGTCCGCTGCCGAACACTTGGCGTTCGCTATCCTTGTTACTCCACCGGCGTGCTCAGCGGCGCGCCGGCTTCCTTGATCATGAACGCCACGAAGCGCGCCGGCTCGGTGTCGCTCACGTTTCGGGTCAGCACGTGCACGTCGTCCGGCTCTTCGATGAATACCTGCCCCGTCGCCACACGGTGTACGTCGCCGCCTTCCAGTTGCAGCTCCAGCGTGCCTTCCACCACATACACATAGACGTAGGCGTCGTGCCGATGTATCGGAGAGCCTGTGCCACCACCGGGCGGCACGGCGATTTCCACCACCGCCACTTCACGGTTCGGCGGCAGTTCCGGCAATGGCGAGGTAAAGGCTTCGGCGGCGAGTGCCACTTGGGAACAGGCAGTCAATAACAGCAGGGCCAGGGGCTTGTTCATGAGGTGATTCCTCCATGGAGATTGGATGATTGTGCGAACGAGACAGTACCGCCGTTCAAGCAAATCCGATAGCAAACTTGCATCATCGCATTTGATGCACTAGAATCAACGCATCAATATTCATGGAGAACTGGCAATGGACGCCCTCACCTTCCGTCACCACCACCGGTCGGAGCCTGCTATGCGCACCACCCTCGACATCGACGACAGCATTCTTGCCGCCATCAAGGAACTGGCCCGCCGCCAGGGCAAAAGTGCGGGCGCGGTATTGTCGGAGCTGGCCAGGCAGGCGCTGACGCAAGGTGCCATGGCGCAAGCCAGCGGCGTCCGCGAAGCGCCGGCCAGCTATGGCTTCAGGCCGCTGCCGGCCGGCAAGGAGCCTGTTACCAATGCCTTGGTCGACAAGCTGCGCGACGAACAAGGCATCTGATGCACGCGCTGCTGGACGTCAACGTACTGATCGCCCTGCTCGATGGCGCTCACCTTCACCATGGTGCCGCCATGCGTTGGCTTGGCAATCACATTACGCACGGCTGGGCTTCCTGTCCGCTGACGCAAAACGGCTGTGTCCGCGTCATGTCCCAGCCCGCTTATCCCAACGCACGCGCCACTAGTGAAATCGCCTCGAGGCTGCGCGATGCCACGCAGCAACCGGAGCATGTCTTTTGGGCGGATGATCTTTCGCTGTTGGATGATGCGCTGTTCGACTGGCACGAACTTTTCAATCATCGCCAGCTCACCGATGCCTATCTGCTCGCGCTTGCCGTCAAACACGACGGTGTGTTCGTCACGTTTGATCACGCGGTGCCGCTCAAAGCGGTGGCCGGGGCCAGTGCCCGGCATCTGGTATTGCTGTAGTACCCATCGTGGCAGACATGCAGGGTGCGCACTATACGCTCAAGTAGTAAAGCAAACATATTTCAGGCCCTGCCACCCAGAATGTTCTCGCTCAGCACGCGCCCGTCCAGCATGTTGATGATGCGCTGCGCGTATTCGGCGTGCTGCTGGCTGTGCGTCACCATGATGACAGTGGTGCCTTCGCGGTTGAGGTTGGTGAGCAGATCCATCACCTCTTCGCCGTTGCGCGAATCGAGGTTACCGGTGGGTTCGTCTGCCAGGATCATGGCGGGCCGGCCGACGATGGCGCGGGCGACCGCCACACGTTGTTGCTGACCACCGGACAGCTGCTGCGGCATGTGGTCGCGGCGGGTGAAGATGCCCACCTTTTCCAGCATGGCATCGACGCGCGCGCGGCGTTCCTTGGCCGGCACTTTCTGGTACAGCAGCGGCAGCTCCACGTTATCGAACACCGACAGCTCGTCGATCAGGTTGAAGCTCTGGAAGATGAAGCCGATGTTGTGCTTGCGCAGCTGGGCCAGCTTGCGCTCGCCGTAGCCCGCCACTTCCTCGCCCAGGAACCAATATTCGCCGTCATCGAGATTGTCGATGAGGCCGATGATGTTGAGCAGCGTGGATTTGCCGCAGCCCGACGGGCCCATGATCGAGACGAACTCGCCACGCTCCACGTCGATGCTCACTTCGTCCAGCGCGGTGGTTTCCACTTCGTCGGTTCTGAAATATTTTTTTATTTTGCGTAGCGACAGCATGGGGGCTCCACTATGAATGAATGGCGATGGTTCGTCCTGTAAATGCAACAAGCCAAATGCAGGAAACGTTCCACCTCTATCTCTCTTTGTAAAACAATCAGTTAACTAACATCGACAACCTTCGTCGCCCGGTATTGTGTACGCTCGCGGACATTATTGTCCGCTGGTGTACGCCCGTTCTCATGGCGCCTAGGGCACCAGCCAATCGTTGAGATCGACCACGTCCTGCGGATTGAGCGTGCCGGCCGCCTGCTTGAGCGTGAGCGTGTTGAGCACGTAGTCGTAGCGCGCATTGGCGTAGTCGCGCTGCGCCTGGAACAGCGTGCGCTGGGCCTGCACCAGATCCACCACGTTGCGCGTGCCCACTTCCATGCCCACTTCGGTGGCCTCCAGCGCGTTCTGCGCGATGGTGATGTTCTCCAGGCGCGCCTGCACCGTCATCACCGCCGTTTCGATGCTGTTGAAGCTGTTGCGGGTCAGCGCTTCGCTTTGCCGTTCGGTGCGTTCCAAGGCTTCGCGGTTGGCATCCACCGTGTAATAAGCCCGCTGCATGCGGGCGCGGTTGGCGCCCCCGCGGAACAGCGGCACGCTCACGTCCAGGCTGATCATGGTGTTCAGCGAGGCCTCGGTGGGTAGCGCCGAGCCGTAGGTGTTGGCCTGTTCGGCGTTGTCGGTGTAGCGGGCATTGATCGACAGGGTGGGCAGCATCGCCGCCTTGGCGGCGCGGGCCTGGTTCTGGTTGGCGGCCAGCAGATGGTTTGCCGCCCGCACGTTGAGGTTGTTTTCCCGCGTGAGCCGCAGCCATTCATTCAGGTTCACCGGATCGGCGCTGACCACCGGAAATTCCTCCGAGAGCGTTTCCAGCATTTGATGCGGACTGCCGGTGATCACTTCCAGCGCCTGGATGCGCTGGCGCAGGATGTTCTCCTCATCCATGCGGTTGACCCGCGCCTGGCTGTAGGCCGCCTGGCTGTCGTACACGTCGGCGATTTCGGCAAAACCCAGGTCGTAGCGCTGCTGCGCCTGATCCATGACCTGCTGCGCGGCATTTTCCTGCCCCCGCAACAGGGTCAGGTTGTTCTGGCTGCGCAGCACGTCGAAATAGGCGGTGGCCACGCGCACGATCAGTTGCTGTTCCGCCAGCGCCAGGGTGGCCAGTCCCTGGGAATCCTGCTCCCGGGCGGCCTGGAAGGCATACCAGGCCTGGAAGTTCACCAGGCTCTGGCTCAGCACGACGCTGTAGTTGTGTGTGTTGAAGCCATTGGCAAAGCTGTGGCGTTCCCGCGAGGCGCGCGTGTTCCTGGCGGAACTGCCGTTCACGGTCACCTGCGGCAGCAGGCCGGCCACGCCTTCCAGCACGGAGGTATGGGCCACGCCATACTGCGCGCGGGCTTCGCGCACGGTGGGGTCGTTGTCCGCGGCAAGTTCGAAGACTTCCAACAGATTGTCTGCCAGCGCTACATGGCTGGCGCCGGCAAATGCAAGAATGAGGGCTGCACTACGCAGCCCTGGGAAGTGGGGACGTTTCATCGATTTTGTCTTGTTGGATACGGGACGGAGCACTTCAAGCGAGTTTTTTCTGCGGGGAGCGCCCGTGCAGACGCTCCTTGAACCGTTCAAGCGCGATGGTGGATTTATCCTTGAGACCATAGGCCGTCACGTAGACGACGGGGATGAACACCAGGGTGATCAGGGTCGACGATATCAAGCCCCCCACCACCACACGTGCCAGGGAAGCCTGCATTTCGGCACCGGCACCGATGCCGAGCGCCAAAGGCAGCAAACCAAGCACCGCGCAGGCCGTGGTCATGAAAATTGGCGGCAGGCGCAGCAGGCCGGCGCGTATTACCGCCGAGCGCAGATCCAGACCTTCCTCGCGGCGCAACACGTTGACGAAATCCACCAGCAGAATGGCGTTCTTGGTCACCAGCCCCACCAGCATCATCACGCCCATCATGCTCTGCATGTTCAGGCTGGTGTTGGTGAGCAGCAGGGTGGGCACCACGCCGATGAAGGCAAGCGGCACCGAGAACATGACCACCAGCGGATCGAGAAAACGTTCGAACTGTGCCGCCATCACCATGTAGACCAGCACGATGGCCATGAGAATCGCCATGGTGAAGTCCTGCTGGGCTTTCAACTGCTCCTCGTACTGCCCGCCCATTACCAGCGTGAAATCATCCGGCATTTCCAGGCTGGCCAGTTCGTTCTGGATGTTGCGCATCGCATCGCCGAGCGCCACGCCTTTTTCCAGGCTGGCGTTGATATAGATGACGCGCTGGCCATTGATGCGCTGAATCTGGGTGGGACCGCGGCCATAGGTCGTCACCAGCAGAGACGCCACCGGAATGACCTGCCCGTCGGCGCTGCGCACTGAGATGTTCTCGATGTCCTGCGCATTGAGGCGGTCTTCAGGGCGGAACCTGACGTTGATGTCGTATTCGTCGCCGCCTTCACGGAACACCGCCGCGGGCCGGCCGCTGACGCTGGTCTGGATAGCCTGGCTCACCTGGCTGACGGTAATGCCGAGTTCCGCCATGCGCCGGCGGTCGAACTGCAGACTCTGTTCGGGCCGGCCTTCGGCACGGCTCACGTTGGCGCCCACCACGCCGGGAACGGTTTGGATGCGCTGCACGATTTCCTGCGCCAGCGCGCGTGACGTTTCCAGGTTGTAGCCGCGCAGTTCCACCTGTACCTGATCGTCGCTGTTGGAACCGAAGATGCGGTTGAGAATCTGCAGGCCGGATTGGACGCGTACTCTGATCTCGGCACCCGGCACGCGGTTTTCCACCTGGCGACGCAGCGTGTCGGCAAGGGCCATGGCATCGATGGTGCGTTCGTCCTGCGGCACCAGGCTCAGTTCGATCTGCCCCTGGCCATTGCGCACTTCGCGCATGTAGTGCTGGATGTCGCTTTCGGGGAGGGAACCGCGCACCAGGTTGTCCAGTTCGGCCAGATAGGTATGCAATACGGTAATGTTGGTGCCTTCCGCCATGCGCATGTTGATGCTGATGGTATCCGGCTGCGATTGCGGAGCAAGTTCGTAGGAAATACCCCGCGCACCAATCAGCGCCGCCACGATCAGCAGACCTGTCATACCGATGATGACCATGCGGTGATCCAGCGACCAGCCGATGATGCGGCCGTAATGATGGAATACCTTCGTCATGATCGGCCCTTCGTTCTCGCCTTCACCGTGCGCGGCTCCCTCGCCCTCCCCGTGTCCGGGATGGTTGTCGGTAAGGAAGCGGCTGGCCAGCATTGGCACCAGGGTCAAAGAGGACAGCAGCGAGCACATCAGCGAGAACGCCACCACCAGCGCCAGTTCCTTGAACATGGAACCGGTGATGGTCTGCATGAACACCACGGGCAGGAAAATAACGCAGGTGGTCAACGTGGACGCGATTACCGCGCCGGTCACCTGTCGTGTGCCGACCACGGCGGCAGCCGCCATGGACTGCCCGCTGCGCCGGTGCCTGACGATGTTCTCGATCACCACGATGGCGTCGTCCACGATCATCCCCACGCCCAGCGCCAGCCCGCCGAAGCTCATCTGGTTCAGAGTGAGCCCGCCCAGGTACAGCAGCGCAAAGGTGGCGATGATGGACACCGGGATCGTGGTACTCATGATCAGGGTGGCCGAGATATTGCGGAAGAACATCCACACGATCACCACGGCAAGCAACCCGCCAAGTATTGCCGCTTCCTTCACACTGTCGATGGATTCCTGGATGTAAACGCTCTGGTCGTTCATGAGCATGAAGTTCATGTCGGCACGTTCACTGTTGAGCTGATCGACCATCTTGGCCGCGGCCTGCGCCACTTCCACCGTATTGGCGCCGCTCTGCTTGCGCAGGGCCAGGCGCAGCATGGGACGCTGGTCGATTTCCACATAGCGGTCGATGTCGGCCTGGGCGTTGCGCACCACGGCCACGTCGTTGATGCGCAGCGGCACGCCATTGACGGTGCGGATCACGGTGTTGGCGATTTCGTCCAGGTTGCTGTATTCGCCGAGCGAGCGGATGTAGAGCTGGCTGATGCCGCGCTGCACGTTGCCGCCGGGAACGGTGGCGCTGGCGCTGCGTACGGCCTGGACGATGTCGTCCATGGTGAGGCCAGTGGCCAGAAGGCGGTCACGCATGACCTCGATATGGATCTGGCGGGTCAGGCCGCCCCACACGTCGATGGAACCGATGCCGGGGATCTGCTCGAAACGCTTG
>DATMFX010000449.1:0-2648 GCA_035555995.1 Hyphomicrobiales bacterium
ATGGCGACGTGCCGCTGGTGCGCGAGGCAACGCTGCGCGAGTTCCTGCAGTTGCCGGATGCCAACAGCATGGCGGTACTCACCTGCCGCGTGGCGGATCCCACCGGCCTTGGCCGTATCGTGCGCGATGACGATGGCGCAATCTGCCGCATCGTCGAGGAAAAGGACGCCAGCGCCGCCGAGCGCGGCATTGAAGAAATCAACAGCGGCATCATGGCGGTGCCGGTGGCCTTGCTGCAACGCTGGCTGCCACGCATCGAAGCCAACAATGCCCAGCGCGAGTACTACCTGACCGACCTGGTCGGCCTGGCGCTTGCCGACGATTGCCGGGTGCATACCTTGTGCTGTGAGGACGAGGTGGAGATCACCGGCGTGAACAATCGCGTGCAGCTGGCGCAGCTGGAACGCCGCTACCAGGCACGCCGCGCCGAGGCGCTGATGCTGGCGGGCGTTACGCTGCGCGATCCGGCGCGTATCGATCTGCGTGGCGAACTCGAGGCCGGCGTGGATACCGAGATCGACGTCAACGTGATCGTGGAAGGGGTGGTGAGCCTTGGCGATGGTGTGCATATCGGCCCCAACTGCGTCCTGAAAAACTGCCGCATCGGCGCCGGCAGCCGCATCGACGCCAACTGCGTGGTGGAAGACGCGCAGATAGGCGAGGCCTGCAGCATCGGTCCCTTTGCACGCATCCGTCCGGGTACGGTATTGGAACAAGCAGCCAAGATCGGCAACTTCGTCGAGATCAAGAACGCGCACGTCGGCCACCACAGCAAGGTCAACCACCTGAGCTACGTGGGCGACAGCGAACTCGGCAGCGAGGTGAACATCGGCGCCGGCACCATTACCTGCAACTACGATGGCGTGAACAAAGCCAGGACGATCATCGGCGACAAGGTCTTCATCGGTTCCAACACCGCCCTGGTGGCGCCGGTGAACGTGGCCAGCGGCGCCACGGTAGCCGCGGGTTCGGTGATCACCGAGAACGTGGGCCAGGAACAGTTGGCCGTGGCGCGCGGGCGCCAGCGCAATATCGACGGCTGGAAACGGCCGGTCAAGAACAAACCTACGGGCTGACGGAAATCAATCATGTGTGGAATCGTGGGTGCGGTCGCGCAGCGGCCGATTGCTGACATTCTGATCGAAGGGCTGCGCCGCCTCGAATACCGCGGCTACGACTCCGCCGGACTGGCGGTGATCTCGCCGCACGATAGCGAGCTGTTGTGCGTCAAGACGGTGGGCAAGGTGCAGGCGCTTGCCGAGGCTGAAAAACACAGCCCCGCCCTTGGTTTCGTCGGCGTGGCGCACACGCGCTGGGCCACCCACGGCAAGCCCGAAGTGCGCAACGCGCATCCGCAGCTCGCCGCCGACAGCATCGCCGTGGTGCACAATGGCATCATCGAAAACTTCCAGGAACTCAAGGACGGGCTGATTGCGCAGGGCTACCGCTTTGCCTCGGATACCGACACCGAAGTGATCGCGCATCTGCTGCATCAGGCCTGGCAGGCGGATGGGCAGGATTTCTTTGCCTGCGTGCGCGCGGTGGTAGCGAAACTGCATGGCGCCTACGGCCTGGCCGTAGTGAACACGCAGACGCCGGATCAGCTGATCGTGGCGCGCAGCGGCAGCCCGATCGTGATCGGCGTGGGCATCGGCGAAAATTTCATCGCGTCCGATCCCAGCGCGCTTGGGCAGGTGACGGACCGCTTCATCTATCTCGAGGAAGACGACATCGCGCAGGTCAGCCGCAACGCGATCAGGATCTACAACCAGGGGCAGCCGGTACAGCGCGCCACCGTGCGCCTGCACCTCGACAACGATGACGTACTCAAGGGCCACTACCGCCATTACATGCTCAAGGAAATCTTTGAGCAGCCGGATGTGATCCGAAACACGCTGCAGGGACGCGTCAGTAAGCAGCACCTGTTGGAACAATCGTTCGGCATTGCCGCACAGGCAATACTCGATCGCGCCAAAAGCGTGCAGATCGTGGCCTGCGGCACCAGCTACCACGCGGGCATGGTGGCCAAGCACTGGATCGAGAACGTGGCCCGCATCCCGTGCAGCGTCGATATCGCCAGCGAATACCGCTACCGCCAGGTGCTGGTGCCCAAGGATTGCCTGTTCGTCAGCATTTCACAGTCCGGCGAAACCGCCGACACGCTTGCCGCGCTGCGCTATGCCAAAACGCTTGGCTACGGCGGATTCCTGACGGTGTGCAACGTGGCCAACAGTTCGCTGGTGCGCGAATCCGACGTGGCCTTCATGACCTTCGCCGGGCGCGAGATCGGCGTGGCCTCCACCAAGGCTTTCACCACGCAGCTGACGGTGCTGGCCCTGCTTGCGGTGGCTCTGGCCAAGCGCCACGGACTCGATGCGAAGAAGGAAGCGCAGTACGTGAGCGACCTCAACCAGTTGCCGGACATCGTGCGCGACACCCTGGCGCTGGATGGTGCCATTCGCCAGTTGGCCAACGATTTCATCGACAAGCACCATGCGCTGTTCCTGGGCCGCGGCGTGGAATACCCGGTGGCCAAGGAGGGAGCGTTGAAGCTGAAGGAAATTTCCTACATTCATGCCGAAGCCTACCCCGCGGGTGAACTCAAGCATGGCCCGCTGGCACTGGTGGACAGCGACATGCCGGTGATC
>DATMFX010000450.1:0-10500 GCA_035555995.1 Hyphomicrobiales bacterium
GGGCGTACCGGAGGCAGCCTGATAGATGAAGTTCGCTAACCGCTACCTGGAGACATTGCTGGGCCGTGGGCTGACATGTCTCTGGGAGAAGTACCGCGCCTTACCCGGCAGCGATTGTTCCCCACAACACTTCCGCGCCGAACTCGACGCCGTGCTGCAGGCCGAGCTCGCCCTCACCCTGCAACCGCAGGTGCGCGATTTCGGCATTCTGGTGTCCGATCTGCGGGGGTTCATGCCGCTGTTCGAGCAGCACGAGCCGCTGGTCATGGTGGAGCTGTTGAACCGCTACTACCAGATAATGCTGCGCGTGATCGACGCCCATGGCGGCATCGTGGACAAGTTCATGGGCGATGCCATCCTGGCTGTATTCGACAGCAAGAACGACGAAGAGGCCGCGCGGCACATGCTGCACTGCGCCATCGAGATGCAGCTGGCCATGCCGGAGGTCAACAAGTTTGCCACCACGCTCGGCGTGGGCGACATCTACATGGGCATTGGCCTGTGTTATGGCGCCATGGTGGCTTGCGACCTGGGGTCCAGCATCTACCGCGAGGTGACCGTGCTCGGCGAAACCGTCAATCTGGCCTCGCGCATCGCCGCCTACTGCCTGCGTGGCCAGGTGCTGGTGAACGAAGACACCTACCGCATGCTGCAGGACGACATCGTGCCCGGCACCTTCAACTCGGTGCATATCAAGGGCAAGTCCAAGCCAGTGGTGCTGTGCGAAGTGCTGGGCCTGAGCTGTTCGCCGGAAAAACGCCTGCCGGTGCTGGATTCGCGCCGCAGCATGCGGGTGGACGTGGACCTGCCGATCACCTACTACCCGGTGGAAGACAAGCACATACGGCTGGAAGGCGTGAGTGGACGCATCGTCGACATCAGCCGCCTCGGCATGCGCGTGATCAGCTCCCAGCCCGAGGATTTCCTGCAGGAGATCAAGCTGATGTTCGCCTTCATGGCCGGCAGCAGCACCAACGAAATCTACGCCAAGGTGCTCAGCTGCAAGCCGCAGCGCGACGGCACCTTCCTGCTGAACATGGAATTCACCTACCTCGACGAGCCGACCAACGAAGCGCTGCGCATCTTCGTGGATCACCTGGCCTGAACGTCATGACGAACCGCCCATGCATATCTGGGTAGACGCCGACGCCTGTCCGGGCGTGATCCGCGACATTCTGTTCCGCGCCGCCGAACGCACGGGCGTGCACATCACCCTGGTGGCCAACCAGGCGCTGAAAGTGCCGCCGCTGCGCAACGTGCGCAGCCTGCAGGTGAACAAGGGCTTCGACGTGGCCGACGACGAGATCGTCAAGCGCGTGGAGGCGGGCGACCTGGTGATCACCAGCGACATTCCGCTTGCCGCCGAGGCGATCGCCAAGGGCGCGCTGGCGTTGAGTCCGCGCGGCGAGCTGTTGACCGAAAGCAACGTGCGGCCGCGTCTGAACATGCGGGATTTTCTCGATACGATGCGCGCCAGCGGCGTACATTCGGGCGGTCCGCCGCCGCTCGGGCCGCGCGAGCGTCAGGCGTTCGCAAATCATCTGGATACCCTGCTTGCCAAACAAAAGCATTGAGCCACCCTGATCACGGCGTTACGGAGATTCCCCATGAGCCTGCAAACCGCTTTCGAAGCCAGCGACATCATCGAGGCGCACATCGTGCGTGGGATGCTGGAGGCGGAGGGCTTGCAGGCGTGGGTGGGCGGGCACTATCTGCAGGGGGCGGTGGGCGAGATTCCGGCGTTCGGGACGGCGCGGGTGCAGGTACTGGACGTGGATTTGCCCCGGGCGCGTGCGCTGATCGAGGCGTATCTTGGCAGCCAGGTGGAAGAAAACGAGGAGCCGGTGGGGGTTTTGACGCCCAAGTTCGTCTAGTTTTGTTTCAAGGATTTTGTGCTTTCGTTCTTGGCCCGCATCGATTTCATGGCGCCTCTGTCGTCCCTGTTGACCAGCCAGGCGGCTGCAACAGATTTGATACGGGCACATTCAACAGAGAACCCCAGCCCTTGGAGCCAGAAACGTTAACGCCGCCGCCAATCCCACGGCGGCACGGGGTTCGAATCTTTCCATAGCCCTTGGGAGGCGCCGCGTGCCGTGCGCTGGGCCGCCTCCAACTCGCGGTTGCCGGCAGCGTAATCGGTATACCACCACGCCAATCCCTGGCGCACCAGGCTCAGGTTCACGTTGTCGCCACCGGCGTACACCGTGGCCACCAGACGACCGTAATTGTCGACGTCTTCCAGAACCAGAAACACATCCTTGCCCAACAAGGTATCGTTGAGCGTGTTGCTTGCCTGTTTCCCGTAGGGTTGGTCGCGTTCCGGCGCGTCGATGCCGTACAGACGAATCCGGAAATCGCGCTGGCCCGGCAGGCGCAGGGTGAAGGTGTCGCCATCGGCTACTGAAACCACTCTGCCCGCAAGATCGTAAGCGGGTGGAGCGACGGGCACATTTGCCGTGCTGGTGGCGGCTGTTTCGCTCGTGGTCGTGGCGGGCGGAGCATCACGGGGGATCGGCGTGGGGGATTGCCAGCCGACGATGGTTTCGCGCACGGTGCGGGACAAATCCTGGGGCCAGGTGACCGCGCCGTACGTGGTGTATTCGTAGGCGCTTGCCAGCGCCACGACGATCAGCAGCGACAGCCAGGTCTTGGGCAGGCGCCAGGCGGATTTCTTGCGGGACTTGCGGGTAGCCATGCGGCGCACTGACTCCGAGGGATCAAAGAGAGCCGTGATTGGCTTTCGGGTGATGAGGATGCGGGAATTGTCCTATGCGCCGCGGTGAAAACAAAGTGCCGTGGTGATGCTGTGCTGAGAAGTTACTGGTGTGGGCAGAGGCGCGCTGGCTGGCGTCGCCTCGGTTGCGGTCGTGGCTGTTTCAGTTCTGCGACAACGACAGGTTCAGGTAGGGCTCGAACGAGGGTTTGGTGGCGCGCAGTATCTGCAGGGCGTCGCTGAGCCGGTCGGGAGACAGCTGGTCGTAGGGCGCGCTGCGGTCGGCGCCGGTGAGCACGGCGGCCATCTTGCGATACACGTAGTCGATGGCATAAGGGGGCAGGGCGTCGAACTCGGGGGATTCCACCAGGTAGCTCAGCGGGTATTTGAACAAGTGCTCCTGCAGATCGAGTTCGCGCAGGGAGCGGCCCTGGGCATCGTGTTCGCCCTGCGCCTGGAACCATTCCGCGAATTCGGCGGAGCCCGAGATGGTGTCGGTGAGCGTGATGGCGTCGATCATGAACAGCGACTGCACCAGGTTGTCCAGCATGCGCTTGAGCGAACGCTGTGCGTCAGGACCAAGTTCGTCCCAGGATTGCGCGCCCTTCTGTTCCGACAGGCCGACGCGGTCGAGTACCACGGGGGCCTTGAACTTCACGTAGATGAACTGGTTCTGCACCGTCAGCTGATGTTCCAGCACCATCAATGCCACGATGTCGCTGGTGTCGCGCAGGTAGGGGCTGGTATCGAACCAGCCGGCGGCGGAGAGTGAATCGACGTTGCCGAACTGCGTTACGTCGAGCTGTTCCAGTTGCGACTTGTTGGTCAGCTGCAGGTTGCCCAGATGCGTCTGCTCGCCGTGCTGGCCGGTGACGTACCAGCCGCCCCAGCGCTGTGCCAGCGGCGTGCGGTCGGTAACCATGCCGTCGCCGCTGATGTCGCGCAGGTTGCCGCCGTTGCGGGTGAAGATGCCCGAGTGCGCCATCACCACCGGGATGCCGCCGCCCATGGCGCCGGTGGAATCGTGGCAGACCAGGCAGCGCTGGTTTTCGCGTTCAATCAGATCCTTGCGATTCGGCGCGTTGTGGAAGATGTAGAACACCAGGCCAAGCTTGTCGTCCATCGCCATCAGTTCGACGATGGTGCTGTCCACCACCCAGCCCACGTAGACGTCTTCGGAAAAGTAGACGGCGCGCGGCGTGTTGGCGTTGATCTTGAGGTATTGCAGGCTGGTGGGCGAATACACCAGCGTCTGGGAACTGGGGCTGACGCCGAGTTCCTTGAGCATGTCCTTGAAGTAGCCGTGCTTGGGATCGTATTCCAGCGTCGTTTCACCGCTTGCCAGCCGTTCAGCCAGCCTGGCGATCGGGTTGTCGTGCGCGGCGCCGTTGTAGCCGATGGCCGCATATTCCTCGCCCGCCACCAGCGGCTGCGCCTGTGCTACGGGAAACATGGCGCCCAGCAGCAGGCTGCCGCCAAGCACGGCGATGCGTTGAATGAACCGTCTGTTCACCATCTGTCGCTTCCCCTACCACGATCGTGGATGGATGATTCCACTGCGGCTAAATCTACGCCAACCGCTTTTGGGGTAAATGATATACATCAAATGTGCAAGAAGCATTACGCAAGCGTGAATCTGAAACATTTTTGCCACGAACTCCGGAGTGGATTAGCATCCGGCAGCCCCTTTCCCTCCGTTCTGAAACAGGACGTCGCCCCTATGATAAGAAAAATAGTGACAAGAAAAATATGGCTGCTGGTGGGGGTGCTCACCCTTGCCTCCGCCAGCATGGCGCAAACCCCGCTTTTGCCGCGTGAAAACCCGCGCCTGGTGCTGGTCATGGTGGTGGACCAGATGCGTTACGACTATCTCACACGCTACGGTACGGAATTCGACAGCGGCCTGGCGCGCCTGGTGCGCGAAGGCGCGGTGTTCACCAACGCCAACTACGAAGCCGCGCCCACCATGACGGCGGTGGGCCATTCCACGATTCTCACCGGCGCCACGCCGTCGAGCAGCGGCATTGCCGGCAACACCTGGTACGAGCGTGAGGAAGGACGCAGCGTGCAGAGTGTCACAGACGATACCGTGATGGCGCTCGGCGGCGGCAACGGCGCCTCGCCGCGGCGGCTTGCGGTGACTACGGTGGGCGACGAACTGAAAGCGTCCGGCAAGGGCGGCAAGGTGTTCGGCGTGTCGCTCAAGGATCGCGGCGCCATCCTGCCCGCCGGCCGCGGTGCCGATGGCGCCTATTGGCTGGTGAACGGCACGTTCGCCTCCAGTTCCTGGTATTTCCCGGCGCTGCCGGAGTGGGTGCAGCGCTACAACGCCGCCAAGCCGGCCGATCGCTATGCCGGCGCGCAATGGCTGGAGGCGACCATGCCCACGCCCGCCGGCCCCGAACTTTACCGCGCGCTCGACTCCACGCCGTTCGCGGACCAACTGGTGCTGGATTTCGCTTTGACGCTGCTGCGCGAGGAAGCGCTTGGCACGGATGCGCAAACGGACCTGCTGTCGGTGAGCTTTTCCGCGGTGGACTACGTGGGCCATGCCAGCGGCCCCGACACGCCGCTCATGCACGACATGATATTGAACATCGACAAGCGCATCGGCGAACTGTTGACGTCGGCCGAACGCCAGGCCGGCCGCGGCAAGGTGCTGGCGGTGCTGACCGCCGACCACGGCGTATCGCCGGTGCCCGAAGAACTGGAGGCCAAGGGCCTGCCGGGCGGACGCTACGACACCGCCGCCGAACGCGACGCGGTGGAACAGGCACTCAGCGCGGCCTTCGGCGAGGCCGAATACATCGAGGCGGCAGCGGAAATGGGCTATTACCTGAAAGCGGAACCGCTGGCCGGCACGCCCATTGCGGCGGAGGACTTGCAGCGGGTGGCCGCCGCAGCGCTGCGCGGCATGCCGCACGTGGCGCGCGTGTACACCCGCCATGAACTGGAAACGCGGCGCGAAGCGGGCGATCGCATCGACCAGCGCGTGCGCAATGGCTTCAGTCCCCTGCATTCGGGCGATGTGCTGGTGGTGCACGAACCCAACTGGCTGGGCAATGGCTATCGTGGCACCACGCACGGCTCGCCCTACAGCTACGACACCCACGTGCCGCTGATTTTCTGGGGTCCCAAAACCCTGGTGAAACCGGGGCTGTACCATGCCGATGCCGGCGTGCACGACCTTGCGCCCACGCTGGCAACGATGCTGCGGGTAGCCACGCCAAGCGGCGCGCTTGGGCGGGTGCTGAACGAGATCATGCCGTGATTTTGGCTGAACGGTCTTAAACGGAGCGGGGGTCGTGCGTCCGCGGCTGGGCTGCCGCGCAAGTGCCCGTTGCGTCAACTCATCGACGAGCGGCGCGAATTCTTGTCCAGCCGGAACACCAGCGGCTGGATGCCCTGCGCCTGCCACTCGGCACGCTCCACGGCAGCGCTGATCAGCGCATGCTCGGGTGCCAGCGCGCACACCGGGTCCGCGTTGGCGGCGTCGCCCGTCAACTGGAAGGCCTGGCAGCGGCAGCCGCCAAAGTCGCGTTCTTTCTCGGGACAACTGCGGCAGGGTTCCTTCATCCAGCCATCGCCGCGATAGCGGTTGAAGGCGTCCGATTCATACCAGATGTGCTCCAGTGAATGCTCGCGCACGTTGGGAAAGTCCAGGCCCGGCAGCATGCGCGCTTCGTGGCAGGGCAGCGCCAGGCCGTCGGGCGCGATGTTGAGGAACACCTTGCCCCAGCCGTTCATGCAAGCCTTTGGCCGCGTGCCATGGTAGTCGGGCACCACGAAGTACAGCTTCATCCTGTCGCCGTTGCGCGCGCGAAATTCGTTCACCACCGCTTCGGCGCGTTCCACCTGCGCGCGGGTGGGCAGCAGTTGATCGCGGTTGAGCAGGCTCCAGCCGTAGTACTGGGTGTTGGCCAGCTCCACGTAGTCGGCTTGCATTTCCTCCGCCAGGGCCAGGATCTTGTCGATGTGGTCCAGGTTGAGGCGGTGCAGCACCACGTTGAGCACCATGGGGTAGTCGTACTGCTTGACCAGCCGCGCCACCTGTTTCTTCAGTTCGAAGGTGCGGGTGCTGGAAAGAAAATCGTTCAGCTCGCGCGTGGAATCCTGGAACGACACCTGGATGTGGTCGAGCCCGCCGTCCTTGAAGCGCGCAATGCGGTCTTCGGTAAGTCCGACGCCGGAGGTGAGCAGGTTGGTATAGAACCCCAGCTGGCGCGCTTCACGGATGATGGCTTCCAGATCCGGCCGCAACAGCGGCTCGCCGCCGGAAAGCCCCAACTGTACCGCGCCGAGGGCACGCGCCTCGCGCAACACGCGCAGCCAGGCGGCGGTGTCGAGTTCGGGGCCGATGTGGGCGTAGTCGACCGGGTTGTAGCAATACACGCAGTGCAGTGGGCAGCGATAGGTCAGCTCGAGATTGAGCCACTGGGGATAGGCGATTCCTTCACGCGGCATCGCCCACCTCGATCCAGCGGTGGTCCCGCGCCATCGCCAAGGCTGCCATCACATCGTCGTGCAGGTCGGGCACGGCAAAGGTTTGCTGCAACTCTTCTATGATGGCGCCGATGGAGCGCTTGCCGTCCACGCGCTGCATGATTTCCGCCGCGCTGCCGTTCAGCTCCACGCGTCCTTCCGGGTACAGCAGTATCCACAGCTGCGGCACCGCTTCCCATTGCAGGCGCACGCCGCGCGCCAGGCGCGGTACCTGGGTGGGGGCAAATGGTGCGTCAGTGCCGTGCGGAGCGTTCACGGGCGGCCTCTGCCAGTTGTTCGGGGCTGAGATAGTTGTAGGCCATGGCGTCGAGCATGCTCCACAGCACGTCGAGCTTGAATTGCAGTATGTCCAGCGCGCGTTCCTGTGCCTCGCGCGTGGTGAAGTGCGCGAGCGTGATGGCCAGGCCCTGTTCCACGTCGCGCCGCGCCTGGCTCACGCGGTTGCGGAAATAAGCCAGGCCTTGGGACTGGATCCACGGATAGTGCTCCGGCCAGGTGCTGAGGCGCTGCTGGTGGATGTGCGGCGCGAACAGTTCGGTGAGCGAGGCGCACACCGCTTCCTGCCAGGGCCGCTGGCGCGCGAAGTTCAGGTAGGCGTCCACCGCGAAGCGCACGCCGGGCAGCACGTGTTCCAGCGACACCGTTTCCACGCGGCTCAAGCCCACCGCTTCGGCAAGCTGCAGCCAGGCTTCGATGCCACCGGGGTCACTGCCATTGCCGTCGTGATCCAGGATGCGCTGCACCCAGCCGCGGCGTACCTCACGGTCGGGGCAGTTGCCGATCACCGCGCCGTCCTTCAGCGGAATGTTGATCTGGTAATAAAAGCGGTTGGCCACCCACAACCGCACCTGCTCCTGGTTCAGCCGGCCGCTGTTGAGCAGCACGTTGAACGGGTGGTGGATGTGGTACCCCTTGCCCTTCGCGCGCAGGCGCGCTTCGAATTCTTCCTGGTTCCAGGGCCGTGTCGCGTCGCTTTGCATCGTGCTCCCCGCTTAAAGCGCCAGGTCCATGCCATCGTGGGCCACTTCGATGCCGTGCTGCGTCAAGATGGCGCGCTCGGGTGAATCTTCGTCCAGGATGGGATTGGTGTTGTTGATGTGGATGAGAATCTTGCGCGGGCGCTGCAGCCCATCGAGCACCTCGATCATGCCGCCGGGGCCGCTTTGCGGCAGGTGGCCCATGTCGCGCGCGCGTTTGTTGGCAAGGCCAAGCGTGATCATTTCATCGTCGGTCCAGCAGGTGCCGTCCACCAGCAGGCAATCGGCATTGCGCATGGCGTCCAGGATGTGCGGTTCGATGCGTTCCAGCCCCGGCGCGTAGAACAGGGTGCGGCCGCTGCGCGTGTCGGTGATGCTCAGGCCGAGGTTGTCGCCGGATTCGGGCGCATTGCGGTGCGGGGAATAGGGCGGCGCCTTGCCGGACACGGCATGGGCGGTAAAGCGCAGGTGTTCGATGCCCTGCACGCTGAAGGCTTCGCCCTGCGCCTCGATGCGATGCCAATGCACGTCGCAGTAGTGGCCCAGGATGGGCAGCAGCGGGTTGGTGGTGCTGAGGTCCGCATGGACCGGCGCGGTGCAGTAGAGTTCCAGCGTGCGCCCTTCGCGCAGGCTGAGCAGGCCGGTGGTGTGGTCGATCTGCGCGTCCATCAGGATGACGCCGACGATGCCGGTATCGCGCGGCTGCCGCGCCGGCTGCAGCGCGGGAAAGGCGCGAATCTGGCTCAGTATGTCGGGCGAGGCATTGAGCAACACCCAATGCAGCCCGTCGCTGCTCAGTGCCAGTGACGACTGCGTGCGTGGCTGGGCGCGGAGCGTACCGCGGCGCAGGCCGTCGCAGCGCGGGCAGTTGCAGTTCCACTGCGGAAAACCGCCGCCGGCGGAGGATCCAAGGACACGTATGCGCATGATGGCGGGCCAAACCAAACGGGGCCTTGCAGCCCCGCCTGGTTCACTGCCACGAACTCAGCGGTTGGCGACGTACATCGTCACTTCGAAGCCGAAGCGCACGTCGGTGAAGGAAGGTTTGGTCCACATGGTGCATCTCCTTGGTCGATGTTCCGCTTGCGCGGAATCTGGTTTTGGGAACGAGACGCTCTCAAGGCCGCCTCGTTCCCGATTCTCGGCGCCGCCCCCGGCAGCGGCAATGCGCAAATGCCGTGATTTTCCCTAATGAAAATCATGAGATGCCCGGCTATGGCGCTGCCCCGGCATACCGGGCAGTCTGGGCGCCGTACCGAAATTTCGCACGACGCATAGGGGAATCCCGCGCGCTGGTTGTTATAGGAGATGAACGAACGCGCGGCACAAGAACAAGCGCGGCCCGTAACGGGCTCGTGGGGGGAGAGGGGATCATGTGGAACAAGTCTGATGGCCCGGGGCCTTCGGAACGTCTGGACAGCACCCAGCACAAGGAGGCGGGCACCTGGCTGGAGGATTTTCTCGCCAGCCGGCCGCTGCTGCTCAAGGTGGTGGGGCGTCTGGCGCGGCCGGAAGACATCGAGGACATCGTCCAGGAAACCTTTATCCGCTCCTACGTGGCCAGCCGCCGGAAAAAGATCAGCAACCCCGGTGCTTTCATGCTGACCACGGCGCGCAACATCGCCCTCAACGTGATCAAGCGCGCCGACCGCAAGGGCCATCTGCCGCTGGACGAACTGTATGACGACGACCTGGCGCAGTACGCCGACGACGTGGTGCAGCGCCACCAGGCCGACGAAATGTTTCGGTATTTCTGCCGCGCGGTGGCCAGGTTGCCGGTGGACTGCCGGCGCGTGTTCATCCTGCAGAAAGTGTACGGCTTTACCCAGAACGAAATCGCCGCGCGCCTCGGCATCAGCCCGCGCACGGTGGAAAAACACGTGGCCAAGGGCATGGTCATGACCGGCAGTTACCTGGTGGCCAAAGGCTATTGGGACGAATCCGAATTTGGCCCGCTGGCCGACAGCAAGGACGAGGAGGCCTCCTGCCCTTGAAGAACAACATCATCCACTTCATGGATCCGCGCCGTTCGCACGAGGAAATCCGTGAACAGGCCTGCCTGTGGCTGGCGCGGCTCGATGCCGGCGCCACGCCACAGGAGCGGGAGCAACTGGCCGCCTGGCTGGCCGAAAGCCCGCATCACGGCCGCATGCTGCTCAACATGGCGGCCATGTGGGACCTGGCGGGAACGCAATTGTCGGAACTGTCGGAAATCTTCCCCCTGGCGCAAAAAAGCCTGGCGCTGCAATCCGCGCGGCGGCGCTTCCTGGCGCTGGCGGCGTCGGTGGCGGCCGTCTCCACGCTGGG
>DATMFX010000451.1:0-3946 GCA_035555995.1 Hyphomicrobiales bacterium
CCAGCATCGACAACAATCATCGTGACAACAACGATCTCATGCTGCAGGCACGCGCGCACGGCTACCTCCTGATATCGCCACTCGGCTATCGCGGTTATGCCCAGCCCTACTATGGCAGCCCCTATCCGGTACTGCGTCCCAACGGCCCTTCGATACCCGCGCAAGGCTGGACCGCCGAGGAGGATGCGCGTGCCGAACAGGATGTGTTGAACGTCCTGAGCCTGGTGGCCGCCGAATACAACGCCGACACCACGCGCGTGTTCATCCACGGCCAGAATCCTTCCGGGTCGGCGGCACTGAATTTCGTCGGCAAGTACCCCGACGTCTTCAAGGCCGCGGTGATAAGTTCCGCTCCTATCGATACCGGGCCCTATCCCTTCGAGAATCTGGCCGGCAAGGTGGCGCTGTTCATCCTGCATGGCGACAAGGACACCAACAACCCCATCGCCGCCTCCGAAGCCATGGCGCAGACGTTTCAGGATCATGGCATCGAGACGATCTACAGCGTGGTGGCCGGCGGCGAACATCTCAATGCCTACCTGTTGGCGGCCGACGCGATCTACGATTTTCTGGACGCGCACTGAGGCTGCCTGGCGGCACATGTCCGCGCAGTCGCATAGGTAGCCAATCCTACAACCGCACCACGCCCCTGCCGCCGACGTTTTGCAGACGGGTGCCGTGAATCTGCGACAGTGCCGCGGTTCTTGCCAGTATCGCGTCAGCCACATCGCCTTGCGCCAATACCGGCCGGCCACGCTGCCAGCGCGGCAAACCATGGCCCAGGTCCAGCGGCAGCAGTTCCACCGCGTCCAGTGTCCTGTCGTAAAACCGGCACACCGCCATGACCGAGCGCCAGAATTCCGGGTGCGCGGGAAAGCCTTTGCTTTCCCCGTCCGTGCGCGCGTCAAAAAAGTCGGTAGGCGTCGCGGTCGGGCCGAGACCGAAGCGCTCGAAGGATTCCCGCGGCACTTCGGACAACGCATCGTTCTGAAACACGAAATTGCCCAAGCTGTAGAATATCGGCCTGCCGCGATATATCTCCACGCCAAGCGATACGTGCGGTCCGTGGCAAACGACGACGTCAGCCCCCGCCTCCACCGCGGCCTTGCAGAAGTCGCGCGCGAAATCCGCCAGTTCCACCCGGTCGGCGCTGGTGGCCGCCGTACGCACGTCGCGCGCGGAACAGGCATGGCAATGCAGCGAGGCGATCACCCAGTCGGCCTGCCTGCGCGCTTCCGCGATCCAGGTCAGGTTGCCCGTCCTGTCGCTCGCATCGGCAAGCGTGGTCGTGCCGAAGTTCTCGCCCTTGACGAACGTCTGGCCACACAGCGTCAGGCAATCTCCGGTACCGCTGCTACCGCCGATCTCCGACGCGGCGAAAAAATGCCGCTGCCGCCGGCTGGCTTCCCGTTCGAGCCCAAGTTCCCGGTTCAGCCGCAACAGTTGCTCGAACGCGGCGCCGTCGACGGTGTGGATGACCTCATGGCCAAGCGGGTTGATGCCGGGCCTGCCCCGTACGGTGCCCCACTGCGCCGACGCGCGATGATGCGGGCTGAAGAACGCGTTGGCGGATACCAGCGCCACCCGGCCATTGGCGGTTTCGAGAAAGCCCGACCGGCGCGCGTGATCCAGCGTGGCACCGAGGCCGCTATGGCGCAACCCGGCACGCTCCAGATGGCGGAGCATGGCCAACGCCCCTTCCTGGCCGAAATCCATTACATGGTTGTTGGCGCAGGACACCAGGTTGATGCCCATCCATTGCAGGTCCGCAAGCAAGCGCGGCGGCGTGGTCATGAGCGTGCCGACGCTTCGGTCCTGCACGCCTTCCTCAGGTTCCCGCACCGTGGCTTCAAGATTGGTAAAGGCCACGTCCGCCGCACGGAGCAGTTCGCGAATGCCCAGGAATCCCGGTTCGATACCAGGGCGCAACGGGTGGGCCAGCATGGTGTCGCCAGTAAGCGCGATGCGGATTTCGCCCTTCTGGGCGCGGTAGAGAGCAGTCATGGCAGAACGTCGAATCGAAACCTCCCCGGCCGCGCCCTACTGCTGCGGGCCAGGGAGGGGGGAGATCGATCAACCGGCGGCACCCGCCGGACGTGGCTCCGGTGGAACCTGGGCGGCGTCACCAGCGAGCTCTTGCTTACGCTGCGAGGGCGGCGTCCAGTAGCGGGGCTTGATCGGCAACAGCAAAGCCAATCCCACCAGCGCCAGGCATCCGTAGATAAGGATGCCCAGCTTGAAATCGCCATTGACGTCGGCGAAATGCCCAAGCACGGGAGGCCCCACCGCAAAACCCATGTTGATGAACACCGAGATCACGCCGATGGTCATGCCCAGGTTACGCGCGCCGAGATAATGCTTGGCCAGCACCGGCGCCTCCACGATGAGGCCGCCATGCGCGACGCCCCGCGCCGTGATGAACAGGAACAGCGACATAACGCCCGCCACCGGCAGGATCAGGAATACGGAAAGCGCCAGCAGGAAATAGGAAATACGAATGCCGAAAATGGAAAAGCGGTCGTAGAACCAGCCCGAACCGATGCGCGCCACTACTCCGAGCACCCCCATGAAACTCCCGGCCCAGGCAATGTTGCTCAGTACCACGCCATTGTCCGCGCTGAGAATGTTCACGTAGTTCTGCATCATCGCCTGGTCGACCGCCGACGTCAGGAAGATACCCAGCACGATGAAGGCAAAGCCCTTGTCGCGGCTGATCTGCTTGAAATGTTCCCACAATCCGGTACCGTCCCCCTGCTCCTTGCTGCCCGAGTTGATGGAATCCTGCACCGCGCCCGTGCGGGACATGAAGATCAGCCAGAGGGGCACGGCGATCAAAAAAGCGCCAAGGCTCATGAATGTGGCAATGGAACGCCAATTCATTATTTCCAGCATCGGCACCCACACCAGCGGCATCACGATCCCGCCCAGCGTGGTGCCGGAAAGCACGATGCCCACCGCCAGGCCCTGGTGGATGGTAAACAGGCGCGACAACACGATCTTCATCGCTGCCACGATGGAGGACGCCGACAAGCCAAGCAGCCCGCCCGCCAGGTAATAGATTGGCAATGAAGTGGCAAACCAGAACATCGCCAGGGCTGCGCCGCCGCTCACGGTGCCGATCAGCACGGCCACCTTGGCGCCGATCTTGTCCACCATGATGCCCATCCCCAGCGCCGCGATGGCGCCGATGACGAACTTCGCCGTTGCCAGCATATTCACCTGGGCATTGCTCCAGCCGAATTCATCCATTGCCGGCCGGTACATCCAGGGCATGGAATAGTTGGGCACGCCGAAGGCAAAAAATATCAGGAGAAACGCCACCACCAGGATGGGCCAGTTCTTGAACAGTTCTTCTTTTCCGGTACTCATCCCTTTCCCCTCCATTATAGTTATGGGTTCGGCACACCCGGCTAGTGATCCAGGTTGGGCCGCAGCGACTTGGTCGTGTGGTAGAGCTGTTGCTTCAAATGTCCTGGAAACCCGCCCCTGACGGCTCCCGGCCTTACTTCGCGGTAGAACGGCGCGAAGCTCTCGGGCAGTTCGCGGCTGTTCGGTACCGACAGCCACATGCGCAGCAAGTGGCGCTTGCGTTCGGGCTCCGGCCAATCCTCGAACGCGGTACGGGTGTGGAACATCACATGGTTGTTCAGATACTGCAGATCGCCCGGCTCGAAATGCATCTCGAAATGCACGTCCGGATCCGCGGCGATGGCATCGATCATGTCCATGGCCAATATCTGTTTCGGCGTCAGCCGCGGCACCTCGTCGAACAGTTGGCCATTGCGGATGTGGTTGCGGATGTAGCGGCAGATGAAGCGCCCTTTGTGTTCGGCAAAGATCGGCTGCGGATAAAAAGGTTTCTCTCCCGGCAGTTCCTGCCCCTGCCGGCTCCACCAGAAGGGCTGATAGAGCACCTCCAGCAGATCCGGACGCCGCCGCAGGATTT
>DATMFX010000452.1:0-7880 GCA_035555995.1 Hyphomicrobiales bacterium
TTAGAAGAAGCAGAAAAACCATGCTCAATATAAGAGTGCGCTATATGGGGGGGCGCGGGGACGATCCTGTCGCGAACGACAACGTGCTGGAGAAGGACATGCAGCGGTGGGTGGACGAATTCACGTCCATTCGGCCCATGCTGTTCCGCCTGATCGGCAGGATCGTACGGCCCGACGAAATCGAGGACGTGGTGCAGGAAACCTTTCTGCTGGCCTACGACGCCGCGCGCAGGCAAAAAATAGACAACCCAAGCGCCTTCATGCTGCGTACCGCGCGCAACCTGGCGTTGAACCAGATAAAGCGCGCGGAAAGAAAGCTCAACTGCTCCATCGACGACATCAGCGGCGAGGAGGAAATGTCACAGGTGGACTCGGTGGAGGCGCGCTTTCATTGGGAAGACAGGTTCCTGGTGTTCTGCCGGGCCGTGGCCACACTGCCGGAAGCCTGCCGCAGGGCTTTTGTGCTGAAGAAGATATATGGCCTGAGCCAGAACGAGATCATCGACCGTCTCGGCATCAGCGCCAGCACCCTGGAGAAGCACGTCGCCAAGGGCATGGCCATTACCAGTCAGTACATGCAGGCACACGGCTACACCTCGGGCTTGAACGACGACTTCGAGCCTGCAGGGTTCTACCTTTACATGAGTGGCGACAATATGGATTGACGTTCGGCCTTATTTCCATGAACGCATTCCGCCCGCCCCCGTGTTACACATGCGACGCTTTGGAGGTAGTTCCGGCGCAGCGAGGCTTCGCCAGAATGCCTCCTTTTTTTTTTGGATTTTTTTACCGGCTACAACAACGGGACTTTCACTATGAAATACAAGATTCTCTGGCCTCTGTACTTCGTGTTGTCGAGCAGCACGCTGGCGCAGGAAGGCCACCCGCTCACCGGCACCTGGTTCGGCAGTTGGGGAGACGACGACAACCTACTGACGCTCGTCATGAACTGGAACGGTGAAACGGTGGATGGCATCGCCAACCCCGGACCCGATTCCACGACGCTGGGCCCGGTGGAGCTGGACAGCGCCTCCTGGAGCGTTCATTTGCAGATGACGCTCAACGATGCCGACAAAGGCCCGGTCGATTTCCGCGTGAACGGCAGGCTGGACGACGTACTGACTTCCACGCGCCGCATCAACGGCACCTGGGAAGACAGCCTGGGAAGAAGCGGCCCCATCACGATCTCGCGACAGGTAGGGCCTTGAGGAATAACGCGAGGGGTAAATAGATTGTCCACTGCCGGCCCCAGGGCCGGCAGATGAACAGAGGCGGGATCAATCGTCCAGGAATTTCTGCGCCGTTTCCAGGTCGCACATTTCGTTGGACAACTGCATGTCGGGGCGGTAATCCACGGTGCCCGACCACTCCACCGGCGCGGTCAGGTATTCCGGGTCTTCCATGCTGCCCGAGTACGTCATGTGCAGGCCGTCGGCACCCAGCTCGAAGCGTTCCGTGAGGTGTTTGCCCGTGCCGCTCGGCAGGCCGGTGGAAAAGCCGATGGGGTTGAAGGAGAAGTTCGTGCTGTCCACCACCAGCGTCGTGCCTTCGAAGTGGCCGATGGAATGGCCGTGCAGCGAGGTTTCATCGGCCGGCGGATGCTCGCGGCCGTCGAGCCAGATGACGCGTTTGGAATCCAGCCAGTCCACGTCCATTTCCACGCGGTCGTCGAATACGTCGATCTTGTTGGCCACCGGGTAAAACATCAGCGCCGGCTCGCCAAGCGGAATGCAATCCTTCGCCGCCGTGGGCGCTTCGCCGCTGGCGGCGATTGCCGCCTGGCCTTTGTCGGTAACCGGCCAGTTGCGCGCGCCGCCCAGGAACGCGAAAAATGACGTGCGCGGCGAAAACCAGATGCCGGCGACGCTCTCCGCGCTGCCCACCACGTTGGCATCCAGAGCGCGGGAACTGATATTGAGCGGCAGATAGGTGCCATCGCTCTTGTAGAGTTCGCGTCCAAGCAGCAGGCCTTGCGGATCGCGCTTGCCGGGGTTGCCGACCACGTTCACCACGTCGCCCACCTGCACTGCATCCCGGGTGAAACCCAGGGGACCGATCACGGAAGCGGCGCCCGCCTCGATTTCCGTTTTCACCTGTTCGCCGTTTTCGAGCCTGCGTTCCAATTCCATGTACACATGGGGATTGCGGAAGGTATAGGATGTGACCGTGCCGGTGATGGTGGTCTCCGTCTGGGTGTCGAAGGCGGCGGCGCTGTGGTGCGCGCTGGCACTGCTGCTCAGCGCTGCTGCGACGCAGGCCGCAAGCAGGACGGGGGCGACGACCACATTATTATTGGAGCGTTTCATGCGAACTCCTTGGCACCGACGGCGCGGTGGCTTGTTATGAGTGGTAGGGACGATCGGAAAAGTCTTGGAATTTTCCCATCGGCATTTGCCGAGTTCAAGCGACATTCAAGCAACACTCAAGTAATGAGGACTTGAAAATATGCTGCCTTTGCGCCGGTCTCGCCCTATGCTACTAGCCACCGCGGCACAGGTTCGTTACGCTCTTGCACATGCCGGAATCCAGTGACGGAACACACTCTAGATTCCGCTGACGCCCACCCTTGTTTCAGAGGATCGCCGTATGAAATTGGCCCCCCCCATTACCGTACTGCTGAGCAGTCTGGCGCTGGTGTCCTGCGGTGGCGATTCCACGCCGGCGGACAGCGCGGCGGGCCAGGCGCCCGTGGCGGCACCAAGCGCGGTGAGCACCAGTCCCTCGGCCGCCACCGATGCCATCCGCGGCCGCGTGCGCAGTATCAATGGTCCGGAAGCCGGCGTGTGGGTAATCGCGGAAACCCAGGATCTCGGCACCCGCTTCGCCCGCATCGTGGTCACCGACAACAACGGCAATTACCTGATACCCGGTCTGCCCGACGCCACCTACGACATCTGGGTACGCGGCTATGGCCTGGTGGATTCCGCCAAGGTGCAGGCGGCGCCCGGTTCGCGGCTCGACCTAGACGCGCTGGCGGCACCCGATGCCGCGGCCGCCGCGCAGTACTATCCGGCGGGTTACTGGCTGTCATTGCTGGACATTCCCGCCGAGGACCAGTTTCCCGGCACCGGTCCCGCCGGCAACGGCATCAGCCCGCTGGTACAGCACCAGGCCGACTACATCCGGCTGGTGACCTCCGGCGGCTGCGTGGTGTGCCACCAGATCGGCAACCTCGCCACCCGCACGCTGCCCCCCCTGTTCAGCAATTTTGATTCCAGCGCCCAGGCCTGGGCACGGCGCATCCAGTCGGGCCAGGCCGGCGGCTTCATGACGCGCACCCTCACCAGCATGGGCCTGGAAGCCACCACGCGCATGTTCGGCGACTGGACCGACCGCATCGCCGCCGGTGAACTACCACCCGTTCCACAACGTCCGCAGGGACTGGAGCGCAACGTGGTGATCACACAATGGGACTGGGCCGACCCCACCGGCTACATGCACGATCTCGTGTCCACCGACCGCCGCAACCCCACGGTGAACGCCTACGGCAAACTGTACGGCGCCATGGAGGAAAGCCACGACTATCTGCCGGTGCTGGATCCGGTGGCCAACACCATCGACCGCGTGCCGCTGACCATGATGGACGACAGCACCGGCCCCGCGGCGGGTCCGCAACTGGCGGAATCGCCCTATTACGGCACGGAAAACATCTGGGATTCGCGCGCCAACGTGCACAACCCCATGCTCGACGCCGAAGGCCGCGTGTGGATTACCGCGCGGGTGCGCGGCCGCGACAATCCCGACTGGTGCCGGGAGGGTTCGACGCATCCTTCGGCGGCGGCCTACCCACTCGACACCAGCGGCCGCCAGCTTGGGCTCTATCTGCCCGAAAGCGGCGAATACAAGCACATCGATACCTGCTTCGGCACCCACCACCTGATGTTTGCCGAAGACGCCAACGACACACTGTGGACCAGCGGCGGCGGCGCCGTGATCGGCTGGCTGAACACCAAGGAATATCTGGAAACCGGCGACTATGAAGCGGCGCAGGGCTGGACGCCCTTCATTCTGGATACCAACGGCAACGGCCAGCGCGACGACTACACCAAACCCGATGAAGAACCCGATCCGGAGAAGGACCGCCAACTGCTGCCCGGCTTCGGTTTCTATGCGGTAAATCCCGCGCCGGACGGCTCCGTGTGGGGGTCGATCCTGAGTTTCCCCGGCGCCATCGCGCGCCTGGTGCCGGGCGACGATCCCACCCATACCGCGCTCACCGAGTACTACGAGCTGCCGGTGGACGAAACCGGCAACCCGATCCACGGTTTCTCGCCGCGCGGCATGGACATCGACCGCGACGGCGTGGCCTGGGTGGCATTGGCCAGCGGCCATATGGCCAGCTTCGACCGCCGTAAATGCACCGGGCCGCTCAATGGGCCACAAGCCACCGGCCAGCATTGCCCGGAAGGCTGGAGCTTCTACACCGAACCGCTGCCGCAGTTCAAGAACGTTACCCGCGAAGGCAGCAGCGAAGGCAGCTACTTTACCTGGGTGGATCAGTTCGACACGTTCGGACTCGGCGCCAATACGCCGATCAACACCGGCAACCAGAGCAGCGCCCTGCTGGCGCTGAACGACGGGGAATTCGTGCGGTTGATCGTGCCCTACCCGCTGGGCTTCTATACCAAGTGGCTGGATGGCCGCATCGACGATCCCGACGCCGGCTGGAAAGGCCGCGGCCTGTGGGCCACCTACAGCAGCCGCGCGCCCTTCCACATGGAACACGGCAAGGGCGCCACGCCGATCGTCTACCACTTCCAGCTACGACCCAGCCCGCTTTCTGAATGACAAATCAAAATTCGTTGCAAGGCCCTCGCTACGTTTTGGCGAGGGCTTTTTAAGCCGTGGCGGGTTTGGTGTTGTCCAGCAGCACCACCATCGGCACCAGGAACAGCACCAGGAACATCATCAGCTTGAAGTCGTTGATGTAGGCGATCGCCATCGCCTGCCGCGTCAGTTCCAGGTCCACCAGCGACAGCACCTGGTCGCTGCCAAGCGCGATGTTGCCCGGCGCCACATGGAGGTCCAGCCAGGTGGAGTACGGCGTGATCGCCTCGGTCATGTAGGCATGCTGGCGCACCGTGTTACGCGTGAACAGCGTAAAGCCGAGCGACACGCCGATGCTGCTGCCGATATTGCGCACCAGGCTGAAGAGGCTTGCCGCCTCCGCCCGGTACTGGGTCGGCAGCGTGATGTAGGTGATGGTGCTGAGCGGAATGAACACGAAGCCCAGCCCGAAGCCCTGGATCACCCCGGTGACGACGATGTCCTTCACCGGCACGAACACCGTGAATCCCGCCATCAAATGCAGCGCAAATGCGGTGAGCAACAGCCCGATCAGAATCAGCTGGCGCTGGTCCACGTGGTTGGAGATGCGGCTCACGATCATCATCGCCACCAGCGTGCCGAAACCGCGTGGCGCCAGGATGAGGCCCACGTCCAGCACGCTGTAGCCCATCAGGTTCTGCATGTAGGGCGGCAGCAGCGCCATCGTCGTCAACAGCACGATGCCCACCACGAAGATGAAGAACAGGCCCATCTGCAGATTGCGGTCGCGCAGCATGCCGGGGCTGAGGAAAGGATGTTCGGTGCGCAGCGTGTGCACCGCATACATCCACACGGAGGCGATCATCACGGCAACGTACAGCTGGATTTCCAGGGACTCGAACCAGCCCTCGCCTTCGCCACGGTCCATGATCAGCTGCAGGCAGGCGATGCAGATGCTCAGGGTGAAAAAGCCGAGCTTGTCGAAGGGACGGTTGCTTTTCTCGCCTTCGGGCAAATAGAGCATCAGTCCCAGAAACGACAGGATGCCGAGCGGCAGGTTGATGTAGAACACGTAGCGCCAGGAATAGTATTCGGTGAGATAGCCACCGAGCGATGGCCCCAGGATGGGACCGATCATCACCCCCATGCCCCACACCGCCATGGCCTTGCCGTGATCCTTGCGTTCGTTGATGTCCAGCAGCGTCGACTGCGACAGCGGCACCAGCGCGGCGCCGAACAGGCCCTGCAACACGCGGTAGAACACCATTTGGTCCAGGGAATGCGCCGCGCCGCACAGCATCGAGCTGAGCGTGAAGCCCGCCACCGACACCAGCATGACGGTCTTGCGGCCATAGCGCCCCGCCAGGAAGCCGACGGGCAAGGTCATGATGGCGGAGGCGACGATGTAGGACGTGAGCACCCAGGCCACCTGGTCCTGCGTGGCGGACAGGCTGCCCATCATGTGCGGCAGCGCCACGTTGGCGATGGTGGTGTCCAGCACCTGGATGATGGTGGCGAGCATGATCGAGAAGGTGATCACCTTCTTCATGCCGGGGTCGATGCTGCTGGCCATGTTCATGGGGAATCCTGCCGTGGCGGCTCAGGATCGGGAGGCATTCAACGGGAGGAAACCCACGGCAGATGCCGCTGGTGTCCGGTATCCACTTCCACGTAGGCGCTCATGCCGGCGGTGGGCAGCGGCGCCTGCGATTTGGCGTCCATGGCCAGTTTCACGGTGACGCGCTGCACCACCTTCACCCAGTTGCCCGAGCTGTTCTGTGCCGGCAGCAGCGAGAATTCCGAGCCGGTGCCGGCGGTGATCGCCTCCACCCGCCCGTGCCACACCTGCCCGGGATAGGCATCGACGGTGATCGTCGCTTCCTGCCCCACCCGCAGGTAGGTGAGATCGGTTTCCTTGTAGTTGGCCTCGACCCACATCCGGCGATCGTCGACCAGGCTGAACAGCGGCACGCTGGCGGCCACCACTTCGCCCACCTTCACTTCGAAATGCGCCAGCACGCCATCGTTCGGGGCGTAGACTTCGACGTGGCTCAGATCCAGCGCCGCCTTGTCGCGCTCCACCAGCGCCAGCTGGTAATCGGGGTGCTGCTCGATCGGCAGCGCGGGATCGATCAGGCGCGCCTTGACCACCTGCACCGCCTGGCGGGTGATTTCCAGCTGTTTTTCCGCATTGGCGGCCGCGTGCTCGGCCTGGTCCACCTGCACCTTCGATACCGAAGTGTTCAGGCGCTGCAGACGCTCGAATTCACGCTGGAAATAGTCGTAGTCCGTCTGCGCCTTGCGGATATCGGCCTGTTTGTTCAAATAATCCGCCTTGAGGCTTTCGATGTCGCTGCGCACCTTCAGCAGGTTGGCTTCCGCCTTCGCCAGCGCGATGCGATAGCTTGCGTCGTCCAGCCGGAACAGCGGCTGGCCCTTCTGCACGCGCTGGTCGTCGGCCACGAAGGTTTCGACTACCCGGCCGGTCAGTTCGCTGCTGATGCTGACCATCTCGGTCTTGACGTAGGCGTTGTCGGTGCCGGCCAGCCGGCCGCCGTGCAGATACAGCCAGCCGCCCACTCCCACCACTACCAGCGGGCCGGCCCACAGCACCAGCGTGCGGATCATGCGTTTGGTCGCAGACATCTTTCCTCCTGCCCTTGCGAGCGCAATCAGCGGCTGCACAGATTGCTGCGCATACGCTGCAGCAATTGCATCAATTGTTCCTGTTCCCCATCGCTCAGGCCCTGCAGCGCATGCTGGCGCACATCGGCACCGATGCGGCGCACCGCCTGGATCGTGGGTTGTACCTTGTCCGTGAGATAGACCCGCTTGGCGCGGCGGTCGGCGGGATCGTTGCGGCGCTCCACCCAGCCGTCGCGCTCGAGGCGGTCCAGCAGGCCGGTGAGCGTGATGGCCGTCAGGTCCATCTGGTCCGCCAGCTGTTTCTGTTGCTGGCCGTCCTCGCGCAGCAGATACGCCAGCACCTGCCATTGGGCGCGGGTAAGCCCCAGGGCGGTCGCCTGGCGGTCGAATTCGCGGCGCATCATGCGCGCCACGTCATTGACCACGAAACCGATGCTGTCCTGCTGGGCGTGTGCCATGAGGGGTCT
>DATMFX010000453.1:0-3519 GCA_035555995.1 Hyphomicrobiales bacterium
GCCAATCGCAACGATTTGCGCCAGGCGCTCAATCGCACCGCGATCCTGTCGAATGAAAAATTCCGTGGCATCCGCCTGATGCTGGCGCAGAACGAACTCAAGATTCTGGCCAACAATCCCGAGCAGGAAGAAGCGGAAGAAATCGTCAGCGTGGAATACAACGGTGCGCCGCTGGAAATCGGTTTCAACGTGAGCTATCTGGTGGACGTGCTTGGCGTGCTTTCCACCGAAACCGTGCAGTTGGTGTTGTCCGACGCCCACAGCAGTGTGCTGATGCATGCGGGCGAAGATTCCGGTTCGCGCTACGTTGTCATGCCGATGCGGCTCTAGTGTTCCTGTGTGCCAGAACACACTGAAATGCAGAGACCCTTCCACACAGGACGACGCTACACCGCCCTCCTTCATCGCCTGGGCTGAATTTCCGCTTTCATGACGCGCATAGCACGGCTGTATATCCAGGGCTTGCGCAACATCGACGAAGCGGATTTTCAGCCCGCGGCACACATCAATCTCCTCTTTGGTGAAAACGGCTCCGGCAAGACCAGTGTGCTGGAGTCGCTCTATATGCTTGGTACTGGCCGCTCGTTCCGTGGCCACCTGCAGCGTCCCGTAATCCAGGAAGGCAAAGCGCTCTGCTCGGTATTTGCCGAGCTGGATTCCGGCGCCTCGCTCGGCATCCAGCGTACGCGCCAAGGTATTCAGAATATGAAGGTGGGCGGCGTCCAGGCTGAAAGCGTGGCGCAGTTGTCTCATGCCCTCCCCCTGATGCTCATCAACGGCGATACCTTTGCCATATTGGAAGGCAGCCCTGGCGAGCGACGGCGCTTTATCGACTGGGGAGTGTTTCACGTGAAACATGAGTTTCTGTTTCACTGGAAAAGTGCTCGCCAGGCGCTCAAGCAGCGCAATCAGCTACTGCGGCAGGAAGCCGCCACGGCAGAGTTGGCGCCCTGGACCCACAAACTGGCGCAGCACGCACAGCAGATGGATGTATTCCGGCGTGAATACCTGCAGGTATTTGATAGCCACATGCGCCCTCTGGCGCTCCGCCTGCTTGGCAACGAGCTGGCGGAGCGCTTCAGCATGGAATACCAGTGCGGTTGGGATGCCGAAGAACCGCTGCAGGAACAACTCACACGCAGCCTGCCGCGCGATCGGCAGGTTGGCCACACCACGCTGGGTCCGCATCGTGCCGAGCTGCGGCTACGCTGCGGCGGCCAGGATGTGGCGTCCACGCTATCGCGCGGGCAGATGAAGCTATTGATCTGCTCCTTGCGCCTGGCGCAGGCCGCGCTGTTGCGGGAATTGACGGGTACCGGCTGTGTACTGCTGATCGACGACCTGCCAGCGGAGCTGGATGCCGCCAACAGGCAGCGAGTATGCCAGGAAGTGCAGAGCCTGGGGCTACAAGCTTTCATGGCTTGTATCGAGCTGGATAGCCTGCTGCCCTGCTTCCCCGGTAAAGACACGGTAAATGCGCCAGGATTGTTTCACGTGAAACGTGGTAAAATAGCGGCACCTCATTAGACACAGCGTCACGCTAAAAAATCCAATAAAAATCAATCGTTAATGCCCTACCGGGTACTGACGGACGCCTAAATAGATAGGAAAGCGTAATGGCAGATCAAGGTAGCTATGATTCCTCCAGTATCAAGGTGCTGAAAGGCCTGGATGCTGTCAGGAAACGTCCAGGCATGTACATCGGCGACACCGATGATGGCACGGGTTTGCACCACATGGTGTTCGAGCTGGTGGACAATTCCATCGATGAGGCTCTAGCTGGCTACTGTGACACCATCACGGTGACTATTTACAGCGACGAAACCGTCAGCGTGAACGACAACGGCCGCGGCATGCCCACCGGCATGCACGAAGAAGGTGTTTCCGCCGCCGAAGTCATCATGACGGTGCTGCACGCCGGCGGTAAGTTCGACGACAACAGCTACAAGGTCTCAGGCGGGCTGCATGGCGTGGGCGTGTCGGTGGTCAATGCCCTGTCCTCCTATCTCAAGCTCACCATCCACCGCAATGGTCAGATTCACGAGCAGATCTACCACCATGGCGTGCCGCAAGAACCCCTGAAGGTGATCGGTGAGACCACCACCACCGGGACGTTCTGTCATTTCAAGCCTTCGAGTGAAACCTTCACCAATATCGAGTTTCAGTACGACATCCTGGCCAAGAAACTGCGCGAACTGGCATTTCTCAATGCCGGCGTGCGCATCGAACTGCGCGACGAGCGCACGGAAAAGGCGGAAATCTTCAAGTATGACGGGGGCTTAGAGGCGTTCGTCAATTATCTCAACCAAAACCGTACGCCGATCAGCAAGATTTTCCACTACGCTTCCGAGTTGGACGGCGTGGGCATGGAAATCGCGTTGCAGTGGAACGACGGTTACCAGGAAAACGTCTACTGCTATACCAACAACATTCCGCAGCGAGACGGCGGCACCCATCTGGCGGGCTTTCGCGCCGCCCTCACCCGCGTGCTGAAGAACTACATCGACAAAGAGCTGGAATCCAAGAAACAGAAAGAAGTGACCACTTCCGGTGACGATGCGCGCGAAGGGCTGACGGCGATCGTGTCCGTCAAGGTGCGCGATCCCAAGTTCTCCTCGCAAACCAAGGACAAACTGGTGTCCTCCGAGGTCAAGAGCGCGGTGGAACAGGAAATGGGCCGCGTTTTCACTGACTTCCTGCTGGAAAACCCCAACGAAGCGAAAAACATCGTCAGCAAGATGCTCGATGCCGCCCGTGCCCGTGAAGCCGCCCGCAAGGCGCGTGAAATGACTCGCCGCAAAGGCGCGCTGGACGTGGCGGGCCTGCCCGGCAAACTGGCCGACTGCCAGGAAAAGGATCCGGCGCTGTCCGAACTCTACATCGTGGAGGGCGATTCCGCCGGCGGTTCCGCCAAGCAGGGCCGCAACCGCAAGAACCAGGCGATCCTGCCGCTCAAGGGCAAGATTCTCAACGTGGAAAAGGCGCGTTTCGACAAGATGCTCAGCTCCGCCGAAATCGGTACGCTGATCAAGGCGCTTGGCTGCAGCATCGGCACCGAGGAATTCAACCCCGACAACCTGCGCTACCACAGCATCATCATCATGACGGACGCCGACGTGGACGGTTCGCACATCCGCACGCTGCTGCTCACCTTCTTCTTCCGCCAGATGCGCCCGCTGGTGGAGCGTGGCCATATCTATATCGCGCAGCCGCCGCTGTACAAGATTCGCAAGGGCAAGCAGGAACAGTACCTCAAGGATGACGACGAACTGGCGCAGTACCAGACGCAGATAGCGCTGGAAGATGCCAGCTTGCATCCCAACGCCGATGCGCCCGGTATCAGCGGCACCGCGCTGCAAAGCCTGGTGCAGGACTATCGCAGCGTGCAGGGGCAGATCCGCCGCCTTTCCCGCCAGTATCCGGCCGACGTATTGCAGAGCATTCTGCATCTCTCCCCGCCGCTCCTGGCCGAGGAACTGGGCGATCAGGAGCGCGTGCGTGCTTGGCTGGCACAATTGG
>DATMFX010000454.1:0-3215 GCA_035555995.1 Hyphomicrobiales bacterium
CACCGGGCGTGCTTCCATGAAGCCGTGGTAGAGGTTGTAGGGAGTACCTTCGACCACGGGCTGGGTGTAGCCGTAGGACAGCTCCGTCTGTGCCACCATGATTTCTGTTACCCGTCCGCCGGCAAGCGAGCGCACGGTGCCGACGCCGCCGTCGCCCGCGCTGATCACGCATTCCAGATTGGCCCATTCCCCGATGTCACAGTAATCACCGACCTTGGCCCAGACCTCGGCCGCCGGTTTGGCGATGTCGATTTCCAGTTTGATGGTGACGTACTCGGGCTCGGCGGCGAGCGTGTGGGTGCAGCCGAACATGAGGAGCAGGGCAGGAGCGAGGCGCAGCGTTTTCATGGGAGGTCCTTGGCGTGAATGCGGAACGGGCGCCTAGGATAACCACAGGGAAAGCCCGCTGCCAGCCGAGGCATGGAAATCCCACGCCTGGGGGAGGTAGCGTCAACGTTTGGGATTGCGGTAGCGCTTGCCCCTTTCCCGTATCACTTCCGGTTGCAGGGCGGGATGTTTCAGATTGGCTTGTTTCAGGTATTCGGCTTCCGTTTCCCGCACCATGTCGGCCGCCGACACTTCCAGCGCCAGGCCGATGCCGATCAGCGTGGTGATGGTGGGCTGACGAATGCCGCGTTCCAGCCGCGAGACGAACGTGCGGTCCACGCCGGCGAGATAGGCGAGCTCCTCCTGCGAAATATCCCGCTCCGTACGGTAACGGCGCAGGATTTCGCCGAAGGTGGCGCTGATCTCGGAAATCTCAAGGCTGGACATGGCGCCAATTTCGATTTACCGTGGCTTATAGTCCACGGCCTATAGGCACGAATGTCGGGATATGACGCAAGGAGGAACGCGGGAATGGCGAGGGAGGAGGCGCGCGGTCGGCAAGAGCGCGAAGACATCAACGAAACCAGGGATGACAGGGATGAACAGCTGATTCCGGTCGAGGAATTCGCGCGGATCAAAGGCATGACGATACTGGAAGTGATCGACCATATCGTCAATGACGGCGGCACTTACCGCGGCCGGCAGGATGGGCGCGGCAAATGGCTGGTCGATCGCCGCAGCCCACGTGAACAATGGTGGCGGCAGTGAACCCGCAAGGCGGCGCACAGGCACCTGCGGATAGTCCGGGTAGCTTAGAGCCGGATGGGGTTGATGCCGTGGAAGATGCATCGCTCGACGATGGGATCATGCAGGGGAAGGAAGCGAGTGTGTTGTCGCAAGGGGCGCAAATCCTCGCGGAGGAAGCCGAGGGGGCGTTTCCCGCCAACTCTTTCCTGGCTCGCTTGTTGTCGAGGCAGCGATAAACGTGAAAGTCAAAATCCGCTTATCCCAGTTCCTCGAACTGGGTGATCGTAATATTCCCCTCTGGAAACTGCGCGACTATTTCCAGTTCGCCGCCAACGGCACGAATGAAATTGCGTAGCGTGGAAATGTACATGTCGGTACGGCGTTCGAGTTTGGAAATCGATGCCTGCTTGATGCGCAGCGATTCGGCTATTTGCTGTTGGGAAAGCTGGCGGGCCTGACGCAATTCCGCCAGCCGCATTTCCCGCGCAAGCGTACGGGTTTTGGCCTTCGCTCTGCGCTGTGCAGAGGCGGGAAGCTGTTTGCGTAATTCTTCAAATGGCTTGGACATCAGTGCTTCTTCCGCTGTTCCTTGCGGAAGCCGGCGGCCTCTATCAAATGGTTGTCATACGACTGTCGTTCGGGTGGGAATGCCGAGGGTGTCCCACCACTGCACAAATTCATCCGTATGCTCGACTTTCCATGTCGCGCTCAATATAGCCTCCGAGGAATATTTTAACAACCTGATATTCGTCTGGAGACACTCTAGTTCCTCCTGCGGCATCGTGCCGGGCGCAGCGGGGTTCGGCATTCCCGGCAGGTCTCACTCCTTGTTACGCAACTCCTTCAACCGATACAGCAGCTCCTGCGCTTGCCGCGGGTTCAGCTGATCGGGGTCGATCTCATCGAGCATGTCCAGCGCGGGGTGGCTGGGCAGGGAGGCGAAGAGATCCTGCTGCGGCTGGAGGGCTTGCGCGCCGATGCCGCTCTTGAAGCCTTCATCCTTTTCCAGCTGCCGCAGTTTTTGCCGCGCCTGCGTGATCACGTGGCGCGGCATGCCGGCGAGTTGCGCCACCTGCAGGCCGTAGCTCTGGTTGGCGGGGCCGGGTTTCACGGCGTGGAGGAACACGATGCCGTCGCCGTGTTCGGTGGCGTCCAGGTGCACGTTGGCCACGCCGCTGTATTCGTCGGGTAGGGCGGTCAGTTCGAAGTAGTGGGTGGCGAACAGCGTCAGGGCGTGGATTTCGCTGGCGATGGTCACCGCGCTGGACCAGGCAAGCGCGAGGCCGTCGAAGGTGCTGGTGCCGCGGCCGATTTCGTCCATCAGTACCAGCGATTGCGCGGTGGCGTTGTGTAGGATGTTGGCGGTTTCCGTCATTTCCACCATGAAGGTGGAGCGTCCGCCGGCGAGGTCGTCCGAGGAACCGATGCGGGTGAAGATGCGGTCCACCGGCCCGATCACCGCGCTTTCAGCCGGTACGAAGCAGCCGGTGTAGGCCAGCAGCACGATGATGGCGGCCTGGCGCATGTAGGTGGATTTGCCGCCCATGTTGGGGCCGGTGATGATCAGCATGCAGGTGTCGTTGCCGAGGTCGAGGTCGTTGGCCACGAAGGTGCCGCCGCTCACCTGTTCCACCACCGGATGCCGTCCGCCGCGGATGTGCACGCCCACCTCGCTCACCAGTTGCGGGCGGCACAGATGCAGCGCGCGGGCGCGCTCGGCAAAGTTGGCCAGCACGTCGAGTTCCGCCAGGCTCCAGGCGGCTTCCTGCAGGGGGGCAAGGTCTTCGGCCACGGTGTCGAGCAAGGCGTCATACAGCTGCTTTTCGCGGGCCAGCGCCTTGCTGTTGGCGCTCAGCGCCTTGTCCTCGAATTCCTTGAGCTGCGGGGTGATGTAGCGTTCGGCGTTTTTCAGCGTCTGGCGGCGAATATAATCGCCCGGCACTTCCTGCGACTGCGTCCGGCTCAATTCGATGTGATAGCCATGCACGCGGTTGTAGCCCACTTTCAACGTGGAAAGTCCTGTGCGCTCGCGTTCCTGCGCTTCCAGGCGCGTGAGGAATTCGCCAGCGTTGCTGCTGAGGTTGCGCAGCTCGTCCAGCTCCGCGTCGTAGCCGTCGGCGATCACGCCGCCTTCGCGGATC
>DATMFX010000455.1:0-5779 GCA_035555995.1 Hyphomicrobiales bacterium
GGTAACGCCCGAAGAACTGGCCGGCGGCGATGGCGAACGCCTCGGCATCGCCTACCGCCTGCCGGACGGCCAGGTAATCTACGTGCCCGAGAACGGCGGCAACACGGATAACGGACAGTAATATGAAACCACTGCGCGCGCTGCTCCATGCCTTGCCCGCCCTGGCGGCGCTGCTGTTGTCCGCCCTGCCCGCCGCCGCGCAACAAGTGACGCCCCCACCGCAGCCGGTCACGCTCAGCTATCTGTTTTCCGACGGCAACCTCAGCGGCACCTTCGAAGCCTACCGCACCCTGCTGGCGCAACACCCGGAATTGGAAGGCTTGGTCAACCTGGAGTTCCTCACCGAATCGCTCTACGACCAGGCCAACGTGGAGGCCATCCGCAATTCCGACGTGCTGGTGCTGGACATGATGAACCAGGGCATGCTCGACCGCTTCAACACCGCGCACGACACCAACCTGATCAGCGACATCACGCCCCAGGGCACCGTGCTGGCGGTGGGCGTGGGCCTGCAGCCCACGGAATATTTCACCGAACAGGGCGCGGTGTGGGACGAACAGGCGCAGGCCTACTGGCAGAACGGCGGCCGTGAAAACCAGTTGGCCCTGATGGAACTGGCGCTTGGCCGCGCCGGCATCGCCGGCTTCCAGCTGCCGGCGCCGCAGATCAGCCTGGATTTCGGCTATTACTATTCCGGTGGCGATGGCGGGCAGGTATTTGCCGACTGGGACACCTTCCAATCCTGGCGCCAGCAGAACGGCCACTGGCGCGAGGGCGCGCCCGAGGTGGCAATAGGCTTCTACCGCGCCAACTACTACGACAGCGACACCGCGGTAATCGACGCCATGATCGACGCCATCGAAGCGCAGGGCGCCAACGCCGTGCCCTTTTTCGGCTATCCCGACGGCGTGGCATTCGAGCGTCTGCTGCTCGACGAGAACGGCCGCGCGCGCGCCAACGTGGCCCTGGCGCTGTTGATGCGCTTCGCGGATTTTTCCGTGACCGAACAACTGGCCAAACTGAACATTCCCGTGATCAACGCCGTGACCCTGTATGGCCGCGACGAACAGGATTGGCTCGCCTCAAACAGCGGACTGTCGCTATTCGAGGGCACTTTCCAGGTGGCGGTGCCCGAAGTGGCCGGCCTGGTGGCGCCCACCGTGGTGGGCAGCCGCGAACGCGTGCGCGACAACACCACCGGCCTGTCCATTGCAGTGAACAGCCCGATCAGCGAGCGCGTGACCATGGCGGTGCGTCGCGCCCTGCGCTACGCCCGCCTGCAGAGCAAGCCGAACGCCGACAAGCACCTGGCCTTCCTCTATTACAACTACCCGGTGGGCAAGGCCAACATCGGTGCCAGCTACCTCAACATCGCCGAATCGCTGTCCAACATCCTCAACGACCTCAAGGCACGCGGCTACGACGTGGGCGAGGGCGATCTGAGCAGCGACGCCATCCTGGCCGACATGACCGAAAAAGCACGCAACGTCGGCAGTTACGCACCGGGCGAACTCGAAGCCATGGTGGCGCAGGACAGCGTCGAAGAAATCCCCATTGCCACCTATCGCCAATGGCTCGACGCCCTGGCGCCCGCGCTGCGCGACAAGATACTCGCCGACTGGGGCGACCCCGCCGCCGAAAAACTGATGAGCGCCCCTTGTAGCGGTGAAAGTGGCGACGGCAACTGCTTCATCGTGCCCCGCCTGCAGTACGGCAAGATCATCCTGATGCCGCAGCCCGCGCGCGGCTGGGGCGAAGACCTGGAAAAGCTCTACCACGCGGAAGACCTGGCGCCGCACCACCAGTACGTGGCCGCCTATCAATGGCTGAGCAAGGTGAAGGACATCGACGCCGTGATCCACATGGGCACCCACGGCACGCTGGAATGGCTCGACGGCAAGGACACCGGCCTGAGCGAAGCCGACGCCCCCGATGCGCTGATTTCCGACATTCCCAACCTGTACGTCTACAACGTGGACGTGGTGGGCGAAGGCCTGGTGGCGCGCCGCCGCAGCATGGCCACGCTGATCGACCACATGGTGCCCTCGTTCGTGGCCGGCGGGCTTTATCCCGAGCTGGCGGCGCTTGGCGAAAACATCAACGACTACGACATCAACATCGAAAAGAATCCCGAGCTGGCCGAAGCCTTTGCCGGGCCGCTGGTGCAGCGGGTGATCGACCTCGGCATCGACAAGGCGCTGAACCTGCAACTGGAAGGCAAGACCTTCATTCCGCACGAACAGGTGCACCAGATCCAGGACTACGTGGTCACGCTCAAGGAACAATACATTCCCTACGGCCTGCACGCGCTTGGCCGCCTGCCCGACTTGGAAATGCGCCGCAGCACCGTGGATGCCATCGTGTCCACCGACCGCCGGCTGCTGCCGGACGAGCGCAAGGTGCTGGCCGAAGACATGGAGCAGCGCATCATCGATTCCGCCTCCGCCGAGCTCAACAGCCTGGCGAGCGGTCTCGAAGGCGGCTACATCATGGGCAGCAGCGGCGGCGAACCGATCCGCAATCCCGACGCCTACCCCACCGGCCGCAACTTCTACGGCATCGATCCGGAAAAAGTGCCCAAGAAAGCCGCCTGGGAGCTTGGCCGCAAGCTTGCCGACGACATGCTGGCCAAGCACCTGGCCGAACACGGCGCCTATCCGCAAAAGGTCAGTTTCGTGATCTGGGGCGACGAGACCATGCGCCACGAAGGCGTGGTGGAATCGCAGATTTTCTGGCTGCTCGGCACGCGTCCGGTATGGAACGACCGCGACAAGGTGGTGGACGTGGAAGTGATTCCCACCAGCCAGCTTGGCCGCCCACGCGTGGACATCGTGATCGCCAGCGCCGCCGAGGGCATGTTCAACAACGTCACCAACCTGATGGACCAGGCGGTACAGAAGGTCAAGGCCATCGAGGAAGCCGACAACTACGTGCGCGATCATTACCTCGCCACCAAGGCCACGCTGATCGGCATGGGCTACAGCGAGGAAGACGCCGACCGGCGCGCGGGCGTGCGCATCTTCGACGAACCACCCGGCGTCTACAACCTCAACACCTCCAACATCGCCGCTGCCAGCGGCACCTGGGACGACAACGTGGGCCTGGCCAACGACTACATCAACAAGATGGGTCACGGCTTCGGCAACGGCTTCTGGGGCGAACCGATGCAGGATGTGTTCAAGCTGGCGCTCAGTGGGGTGGAAAAAGTGGTGCATTCCAGCTCCACCACGCTGTATGGCGCCCTCGACAACGACGACTTCTACATGTACATGGGCGGCCTTGCCTCCGCCGTGCGCACCGTCAGCGGCCAGCAGCCGGAACTGGTGGTGACCAACACCCGCGATCCCGGCAAGCCGGCCATGGACTCGCTCGACAAGTTCATCGGCTCGGAATTCCAAACCCGCTACATCAACCCCGAATGGATCAAAGGCATGCAGGCCGAAGGCTACGCCGGCGCCCGCACCATGGTGGAGTTCGTGGAATACCTGTGGGGCTGGGACGCCACGGTGGACAACCTGATCGACGACCGTATGTGGCAGGACACCTTCGAAGTGTACGTGCAGGACCGCTACGACCTGGACATGAAGGCCTACTTCGACGAGAACTCGCCTTACGCCTTCCAGGACATGAGCGCGCGCATGCTGGAAACGATCCGCAAGGAACACTGGGACGCCGACGAGGCCACCCGCAAGGAACTCCTGGAAGCCTACCTGGGTTCGGTGCAGGAACATGGGCTCAGTTGCAGCGACATCACCTGCGGCAACCCGCGTCTGATGGAATACATGGTGGAAGAAGGACAGGCCCTGGGCGTGGACGGCGTGGCGCTTGCCGCCTTCCAGGCCGCGCTGCAGGCAGCGCTGCGCGCCGACGTGTCGCAACTGGCGGACGCCGCCAGGGACTTCGCGCGCCAGAATGATGCCCGCATCCAGGCCATGTACCAGCCCGCTACCGCGCAGGCGCCGGAGCTGGAAGGCTTCAAGATGGAACGGATGGACAACAACGCCGCGCCGTCATCGGCCACCGCCACGCTGTCCGACCGCAAGGAATCGCTGTTCCTGCAGGGGCTGGTGCTGGTGGCCCTGCTGATGTGGTGGTGGCGCCGCCGTTTGCGCCAACGGTTGGCCTCCGCCGAATGAGGCGCGGCGCCCTTGCCCTGGTCGCGCTGCTGCTCGCCGCCTGTCATGGCGGGCAGGAGATCACCGTGACCAGCGGCGCCGGCGCGGCCTTCGAACCCGCGCTTGCGGTCCAGGGCAACGAACTGCTGCTGGCCTGGCACGACGACCGCACCCGCACCGACCAGATTTTCCTGCGCCGCTACGATGCAACCCTCGCCCCGCTCTCCGGCGAACTGCAGCTGACGCAAGGCACCAATCCCGCCTATGAAGCCGACGTGGTGTTTCTGGGCGAACGCGCCGCCGTGGCCTGGTACGAAGCCGCGCGCGACGGCAGCGCCAGCGTGCAGGTGGCTTTGTGGGACACCGCGTCCGGCCAACAGCTTTGGCAACGCAAGCTGGGCAACGCGGCGCGCTCGCGCATTCCGGTGCTTGCCGCCAGCGGCGAACGCCTGTTCATCGCCTGGATGGAAGACGTAGACCTCCGGCCCGCCAACCCGCCCCGCTCGTCCACGATCTGGCAGGCCTGGCTGAATGCGGACGGCGCCTTGCTCGCTGCCCCCACGCCACTGGCAACGGCCAGCCCCACCACCTGGAATCTCAACGCCACGCCGTTCGATGCCGAAACCGTGGCGCTGGTGTACGACAGCAGCCATGCCACGCAGGCGCCCGAGCTGTACCTGACCCTGGCGCACGCAGAGGCTCCAGGCGCCACCTGGCGACTCAGCCGCGACGACGGTATTCCCAGCACCTACCCCGACCTTGCCGTCAACGGCGAGACGCTGGCGCTGACCTGGTTCGATACCGTGGCGAACAACAGCGACGTCAGTTTACGGTTGTTCCAGAAACCTTTGTTGAACGAGAATACCGACAGCCTGGACGTCGATCTGGAAGCGCAGGCCATCACCCGCACGCCAGGCGCTTCCATCGGCGCCTACCTGGCCTGGTGCGAGGATGTCCTGGGCTTGGTATTGGTCGACGACAGCAGCGGCACGCAGCAGCTGTTCCTGCAGTTGTTCAATGAGACAGGCACCGCGCTTGGCGCCATGGCACAACTGACAAACAGCCGCACCGATTCCACCATTCCGGCCATCAAGGGCGGCGACCGCAGTTTCCTGCTGAGCTGGAGCGAGTCCAACCTGAATGGCCACGCCACCAACAACGGCATCCTGATGCTGCGGCGCGTGCCGCTTCCCTGAGAATCGCGGAATGCTTACTGCGCGTCTGCCGTCAATGCCACGGCGGCTTCGGGCGACAGCAGCCGGAAGGTGAAGCTTTCCTGCAGATACAGCGCCACGGTGCTTTCGGTATGGGACTGGTAGCCGATGGAAAGATCCTGCCCCAAGTGCAGCGAAAAATCGCCGCCGCGGGTGCTGAGCAGCACGCCGCCTTCTATCCCTGGTGCCCACACGATGTCGCCGCCCAACAGCGGCCGGATGTGCTTGAGCAGCGGATAGCCTTCGTCGCTGGCGCCGCTGACAGTGGCATAGGCCTTTTCGCCAAGCACGAGGATATAGGGGCCGTTGACGCCGGCCAGGCGCAGCTGGGTCAGCGCCTGCGTCACAATCACCGGATAGCGCTTGATGTCGGCCGGCAGTGCGAGTGCCGGATTGTCGGCGCCGGGTCGGATGCCCACAATGCCGGCGGCGGCGTAGCCGTCGAATACG
>DATMFX010000456.1:0-3009 GCA_035555995.1 Hyphomicrobiales bacterium
CAGTCCGGTTACCTTGCCGCCGTCGCCTTCGATGGCGATGGTCTGGGCCTGGGTGACGATACGGACGTTCGGCAGGCTGCGCGCCTTGGCCACCAGGATGCTGTCGGCCTTGAGCGTGGGGGAATATTCCAGCACGGTAACGTGCTCGACGATGCCCGCCAGGTCGATCGCGGCCTCGATGCCGGAGTTGCCGCCACCGATCACCGCCACGGCCTTGCCCTTGAACAGCGGCCCGTCGCAGTGCGGACAGTAGGCCACGCCGCGGCCTTTGTATTCGGCTTCGCCGGGCACGCCGATCTGGCGCCAGCGCGCGCCGGTGGCCACCAGCACGCTGCGGCCCTGCAATACGGCGCCCGAGTCCAGGCGTACCTGGAACAAATCACCGTTCTGCTCCGGCGATATCACGCTGGCGGCGCGCTGTCCCTGCATCACGTCCACGGCGTAGTCGCGCACGTGTTCCTCCAGGCTGGCCACGAGCTTGGGCCCTTCGGTGGCCTTCACGGAGATGAAGTTTTCGATGCCGAGCGTGTCGAGCACCTGGCCGCCGAAGTTTTCCGCGACGATGCCGGTGCGCAGCCCCTTGCGCGCCGCGTAGATCGCGGCCGAAGCGCCGGCGGGACCACCGCCCACGATCAGCATGTCGAACGGATCCCTAAGGCTGAGCGCGGCGCTGGCGGCGGCGCTGCCCTGGGTGTCGAGCTTGCGCAGGATGTCTGCCAGGCCCACGCGGCCCTGCGAGAACAGCTTGCCGTTGAGGTACACGGTGGGCACCGCCAGGATGTTGCGCGCCTGGATTTCGTCCTGGTGCAGCGCGCCGTCGATCATCACGGTTTTCACCGCCGGATTCAGTGCGGCCATGGTATTGAGCGCCTGCACCACGTCGGGACAGGTCTGGCAGCTGAGCGACACGTAGATTTCGAAGTGGTAATCGCCCTCGAGCGCGCGCACCTGTTCCAGTTGCGCGGCGTCCGTTTTGGGCGGGTGGCCGGCGCTGTGCAGCAGTGCCAGCACCAGCGAGGTGAATTCATGTCCGCCGGGTACGCCGGCGAAACCGATGTGGGTGCCGCGCTGCGGCGAGCGCAGCGTCAACAGCGGCGCGCGGCCGGTGGCGGGCGCTTCGCTCAGGCTGAGCTTGTCGGACAGTGCCACGAGGTCCGTGGCCAGTTGTTGCAGTTCCACGCTGGCGGCGTCCGTTCCCGGCGCTATAGCCAGCTCCACCGACCCGGGTACCTGGGCCAGCAGGGACTGCAATTGTTGTTTCAGGTCTGGGGTAAGCATGGTGTCTCCAATCGGTTGGTCAAGCCGCCGGCGCGTGGCCGGCGGTTGGGTCTTGCCCGTGGGATTCGCGTGGTTTGAACGTCCTCAGATCTTGCCCACGAGATCCAGCGAAGGCTTCAGCGTTTCGGCGCCCGGCTTCCAGGCGGCGGGGCACACCTCGCCATCATGCTCGGCCACGTACTGGGCAGCCTGGATCTTGCGCAGCAATTCCTCCGCGCTGCGGCCGATGCCAAGGTCGTGCACTTCCACCACCTTGATCTCGCCTTCCGGGTTGATCACGAAGCTGCCGCGCAATGCCGCGCCTTCGTCCTCGATCATCACGCCGAAGTTGCGGGTGATGCGGCCGGTGGGATCGCCGATCATCGGGTACTTGATCTTGCCGATGGCGGGGCTGCTGTCGTGCCAGGCCTTGTGGGTGAAGTGCGTGTCGGTGGACACCGAGTAGATTTCCACGCCCAGTTTCTTGAACTCCTCATAATGTTCGGCAAGGTCCTCCAACTCGGTCGGGCACACGAAAGTGAAGTCCGCCGGGTAGAAGAACATCACGCTCCAATGTCCCTTGAGGTCGTCCTGGGTCACCTTGATGTCCTTGCCGTTGTGGTAGGCCGTAGCGCTGAAAGGCTGTACCTGCGTATTGACCAGTGAAGTCATTTTGCGTCTCCGTAGTGAATTGATGGGGGGATTCGGAAGCTACGAAACGCATGATAGGGATTCGCATTTGATAGATGAAATTGGTTTGGCGAATGTTTTCAATAGATATTGGCTATCAATGAGGGGCGAATTCCCGGTGACGGATTGCCGCCGGGAAACGGGGAAAGAGGAAGAAAGGCCGGGCAGGGGACCCGGCAGCAGGCGATACCGCGGCACGCCGGGAGCGCGTTTGCCCTCCCGGCGCGGGCCTGGCCTATTGCATGCGCTTGCGCATGCGGATGTTGAGGACTTCCACGAACACCGAGAATGCCATGGCGAAATAGATGTAGGCCTTGGGCACGTGCACGTCGAAACCTTCCACCACCAGCGTCAACCCGATCATCATCAGGAACGACAGCGCCAGGATCTTCAGCGTGGGATGCCCGTCGATGAAGTCGCCGATCGGTTTGGCGGAGAACAGCATCACCAGCACGGCGATGATGATGGCAATGGCCATGATCGACACATGATCCACCAGGCCCACGGCCGTGATCACGGAATCCAGCGAGAACACGATGTCGAGAATGCCAATCTGCACCACGGTGCCGAGCATGGTCTCGGCCACCCGCGTGTGCATCTCGCCTTCGTCGCCTTCCAGCGCGGAGTGGATTTCCTTGGTCGATTTCGCCAGCAGGAACAGCCCTCCGCTTATCAGCACTACGTCGCGACCGGATATTTCCTCGCCAAGCACCGTGAACCAGGGTTCGGTGAGGCCGCTGAGCCAGGACAGGCTGAACAGCAGCATCAAGCGGGTGACCAGGGCAAAGCCTATGCCCAGTTTGCGCGCCGTTTCACGCTGTACCGGTGGCAGCCGCCCCACCAGAATCGAAATGAAGATGATGTTGTCGATGCCGAGAACAATTTCCAATGCGACCAAAGTGCCCAGCGCGATCCACGCTTCAGGGCTCGCGAACCATTCGAACATGATGTGAATCTCGTGATTGACGTCGGTGAGAGGTACTCCGCCGTGGCGGAACTGCTGAGTGAAACGACCGCGGCAACCGGGCACGATGCCGTGGGGCGGCTGCGGCATGATCGGGC
>DATMFX010000457.1:0-3879 GCA_035555995.1 Hyphomicrobiales bacterium
CGGGCGCCTGCCAGGGGTGCGGTGCAGCAAGCCACCAGCGCCGCGCACAGATCGTCCACGTCCAGCGGCCGCACCCGGTGTTGACCACCGCCGAGCAGCTTCGCGGTGCCGCTGCGCGCCTCGCGCAACAGCGCCTGCCCACCGGCGCACAGCGGCCCGAGCAACAGCGGCGTGCGCAGCACCGTGGCTTCCAGCGCCGCCGTCATCACGCAATTTTCCGCCTGGCCCTTGCTGCGATAGAAGGGATTGCGCGAGGCCGAGTCGGCGCCCAACACGCTGACGAACACCAGGCGTGGCACGCCGGCCTCTTGCGCCGCCCGCACCACGGCGGCGGTGCTGTCGACATTTGCACTTTGGTAGCTTGCGCCCTTGCTCGCGAACAGCACGCCGGCCAGATGCACCACCGCCTGCGCGCCGGCAAAGGCGGCGGTCAAGGCGTCGTGATCCTCATACGCCACGGGCATCGCGGTGACGTTGGCGGCTTGCGGCAGCGCATTGGCTTGTGGTGAACGTGATAGTGCAAGCACCGTAATGTCTTCGCGGCCCGCAAGCTGCTGCAGCAAGGTACGGCCAACGCTGCTGTTGGCGCCGGTAAGACAAAGTTTCATGGGCAGCCCTGCTGTGCGGTGGAAGCCAGTAGTTTGGAACGCTGGCGTTTGCCGGCGCCTGCGTTATGCGGTTCGGTCAACGGCGCGGCATTGCTGGCCGCGGCACGACGTTCAATCGACGCATCCTGGTACAAGGTGGTGCGCATGCGCGGCACACGCCCCAGGTCACGAATCAGCGTTTCCATGTACTCGGGCGGCCACTCCTGGCCATGCGCGGCGCCGGCGGCGCGGGTGATGCTCTCGTTCATCAGGGTGCCACCAAGGTCGTTGGCGCCCGCACGCAGACAGGCTGCCACGCCTTCCCGGCCCATCTTCACCCAGGAGGTCTGGATATTGTCGATCAAGCCGTGCAGCGCCAACCGCGCCACGGCATGCAGGAGCACCGCCTCGCGAAAGCTCGGGCCTTTGCGCGCGCGGCCCTTGCGGTACAGCGGCGCTTCCATGTGCACGCAGGGCAGCGGTACGAACTCGGTGAAGCCGCCGGTTTTGCGCTGCAATTCTCGTATCGCCACCAAGTGGGCGGCCCAATGGCGCGGCTCCTCGACATGCCCGTACATCAGCGTGGCGGTGGTCCTGAAGCCTGCGGCATGCGCGCTTTCCATGACCTGCAGCCACTGTGCGGTGTTCAGTTTGTCCGGGCACAGTTCGGCGCGCACTTCGTCGTGCAGGATTTCCGCCGCGGTGCCGGGCAGCGTATCGAGACCGGCATTGCGCAAACGCTGCAGGAAGTCGGGCAACGCCAGGCCGAGCGTGGTGGCACCCTGCCACACCTCGAGCGGCGAAAAGGCATGGATATGCATGCCCGGCGTTGCCTTGCGCACCGTGTGCAGGATGTCGAGATAGGTCTGGCCGGTGTAATCGGGATGAATGCCACCCTGCAGGCATACTTCGGTGGCGCCGCGCGCCCAGGCTTCGCTGCAGCGCCGTGCCAGTTCCTCGGCGCTGATGTCGTAGGGTGTCCCGCGCAAATCTTCGCTATGCCGGCCCTTGGAAAAGGCGCAGAACTGGCATTTGAAATAGCAGACGTTGGTGTAGTTGATGTTGCGGTTGACCACATAGCTGACCACGTCGCCATTGACTTGGCGCCGCAGCACATCGGCCGCCTGGCACACGTAGGTGAATTCCGGCCCGCGGCTTTGCAGCAGCCGGGTAAGCGCCGCCTCCTCCACCGCCTCACCCATGCTGCAGCGCGCAACAAGGGTGCGCAGTTCCTCACTCACCTCTGTAATACTCACCTCTGCAATACTCACCGCTGCAGCGTGCGGCGGTTGTGCCAGCAGCGCCATGTCCAGCGCGGGCGGCGGCGCTTCCTCGCCCGGACTCCAGCGGTCACGCTTGGCGAAGCCTTCGGCATCGGCCAGCTTCAGCACCGCGGGACGCACAGCGGGGTCGAGCCACTGGCGTGAGGCGCGCACAAAACTTGGGTAGATGGTCAGGCGCTGCTCCAGAAACTTGCCGGCCAGTGCCGTTTGTTGTGCCAATTGTTCCAGATGTGGCCAGGGCGCTTCGGGATTCACGTGGTCTGGCGTCAATGGCGACACGCCACCCCAGTCGTTGATGCCGGCGTCGACCAGCGCCGGCAGCACGCCGGGGCTGAGGTTGGGCGGCGCCTGGATGTTCATCTCGCCACCAAAAATCAGCCGTGCAACGGCAATGGTCCACAGCAGTTCGTCCAGCGAAGGCTCGGGCGCCTGCGCCATTTTCGTCTGTGCCTTGGCGCGGAAATTCTGCACGATCACTTCCTGCAGATGCCCATGGCGCTCGTGCAGGGCGCGCAGGGCAAGCAAGGCTTCGATGCGTTCGCGGCGCGTTTCCCCGATGCCGATCAGGATGCCGGAGGTAAACGGCACGCGTGCCAGGCCGGCAAGTTCCAGGGTCTCCAACCGCCGTGCCGGCAGCTTGTCCGGCGAACCGTAGTGCGGCATGCCTTTCTGGCACAACCGTTCCGATGCCGATTCCAGCATGATGCCCATCGACGCGCTGACAGTGCGCAATGACGCGATCTCCCCGGCCGTCATGCAGCCGGCATTGATATGCGGCAGAAGGCCGGTTTCCTCGAGTACGCGTTGCGCCACGTGGCACAGGTAGTCCAGCGTGCTGGCAAACCCAAGCGCGTCCAGCGCCTCGCGCGCGGCGCGGTAGCGCAGCTCGGGTTTTTCGCCAAGCGTGAACAGCGCCTCCTGGCAGCCGGCAGCGGCACCCTGGCGGCACAGTGCCAGTACCTCGTCGAGCGGCATATAGGCTTGGGGAATGTGCCTGGGCGTTTGCGCGAAGGTGCAGTAGTGGCAAACGTCGCGGCAGAGCTTGGTGAGGGGAATGAAAACCTTGCGCGAGTACGTAAGCAGATTGCGGTGATAAGCATCGCGCAGGTGCCGCGCCAGCGCCGCGAGCTGCGCGGTGTCATGGCAGTCGGCAAGCTGCAGCGCCTCTGCATCGGTCAAACGCGGCGCCGATGCCGGCGCCGCAAGAGTGTCCGGCAACATCCGTCGATCCATCACAACGCGTGGCTACGGTTAATTGGCGCGCGACTCGACACGGAACGTCCACCACTGCGCATCCGGCGGCCGCGGCGTGCCCACCGGCGTGCCGCCGCCAAGTACCGTGGAGTTTTCCAGCTTGGCCAGGCGCGCCTCCCAGGACCGGTCGGCTTCGGCGGGATCGGTCACGTGCGTGAAATGCACCGGATACACCAGCCCGTCGAGCCGGATGCGGCCGTCGCCATTGCGTATGGCAAGCCGTGACCAGCGCTTGGGTTCGCAACCGGAGCAGCTCAAATACAACTCGCCTTCCGCCGTGGCCATGCAATTGAGGTTGAGCGCCTGTGGAATGATGGGCCCCGTCACCTGAATCTGGCACAGCTCCACCTGGTTGGCGAAAGTCCAATCGCTGATCGGTTCCTCCACCACTTCGCCCCACAGCACGGCGCCCGGCATCCTGTCGCAAGGACAGGTGAAAAACCAGCGGCCGGCGGCGATCACGCCAACCAACAGGACCAGCCCGACCACAGTGCCGGCAATCTTGCGGGTGCTCCAGCGGCGCGTGCGCTGAGCAGCCTCAGTGGCATTCGGTTCTACGTTATGCGGTTCGGTGTCGCTCATGTGTTCCCCCTTCCCGTTCGAGTCGTGTGCAATGGAGCGGTGAGTATGCTGACGGGCAGAAATACTGTCAAAGCGCAGCCAGCGGCAGACTGTGATCAGCGCGTCAAACCCAGGTAAGGGAGGACCGGGGAAGGGGGGAAGTCCTTGCACCAGCGACTGCTGCCACTGGCCCG
>DATMFX010000458.1:0-8287 GCA_035555995.1 Hyphomicrobiales bacterium
TGTTCAGCAGCGAGATCATGATCATCAGCAGGATCATCGCCACCAGCGTGATCACCGGCAGGCTGAACGAACAGATCCACTGGATGCCGAGGGTGCTGCCCTCGCCTTCCGGCAAGGCGTCTTCGGTGGCGCCCTTCTTCAGGTTGAGGGCGTTCATCAGGCTGAAGGTGTCGGGTGGCGTGATCATGCTCACGCCCTTGGCCATGCCGCGCCGCAGGTCCTTCAGCGACGGCATCTGGATCAGCGACGGCCGGCTGGCATGTGGATCGAAAGGCGCCGCCACGCGGAATGGCTGACTGCGCGTTTCAGTATCGGCCCACACGATGCGCTCGCCGCCGAAGTCATCCTTTACCCGCACGAAGGGCACGATCTGGTACACGTCGTGCTGGCCCTGGCGGAATTTGGGCAGCGGAATCTCCTGCGCCTTGCCCACGGCGTGATCCAGCACGCGCTGGTCGAGCAACTGGCGGATTTCCTGCGCATCGCCCGGGCTCATGTACAACGAATACGCGAGCGGCGCGGCGCCGGGCTTGGGCGGCAACCTGCCGTACACGAAACCGCCCGGGTTGGCCTCCATGGCCTGCTCCTGCGCGCTCAGCCAGCCCACCAGGGGATTGGGATCCTGTGCCGCGTTTGCCTGCAACCAGGACCACAGGCTGAACCTGCTTAGGTACGCGAAATTCTGCCGGGTGTAGTCGCTGAACGTCGCGGGCTGCAGGCCGAGGCTGATCTGCGAGTCGTCGTGGAAATACAGGTTCTGCGTCAGTTCCTCGAGCCGCCGGTTGTCCTCGACGCCCGCCTCGCCCAGGTGATAGCGGTTGAGCAGCATCTTCAACAGTTCGACACACTGCGCCGTGGGCACGCCGTTGTGAATCGGCCGCGTGTATTCGTTCTTCCAGGTCTTATCGAGCGGTTGCTTCAAACCATAGGGCCAGGGCAGCTGCCGGGCCGTTTCGGTCTTGAACAGCGCCAGGGAGGCGGCGTCGAATGGCGGTGTGGTATTGCCGGCACGTCGGGTGAGCGTGTAGCTGCCGCCAAGCGGCAGGTAGCCGTAGAGAATGGTGTGGCATTTGCCGTTGGCATCGCGTGTGGTCAAGGCATGCAGCGGATGCGTCTGTTCGCCGCTGTAGGCGGGATTGCCGGGCAGCGTATGCAGCCGGCCATTGCGGCACACGCGCCGGCCCAGATCGGGATCGCGCAAACCCGTGGGCGACGGTTCCCAGCCCACGGCTGTTTCATTCTCCAGCATCCAGCTTTGTTCGCCCTGCGGCGCAAGGCGGCGAATGACGAAGCCGGCGGAGGCGATTTTTTCCGGGGCCAGCGCCGGCAGGCCGAGGCGGTCGCAGGCCACTTCGCAGCTCACCAGATAGAAGCTGCGATGCATCGGCAAGCGCAGCACCAGCTTGTTGTCGTGGCTGCTGAAGCGATCCTCCTGCTGCCAGGTGACGTCCTGAACGTCTTGCGCCAACAAATCCTGCTGGAAGCGCGGCACGAACTCGGGATCGAAATAACGGTGAAGCGCGCTTTGCGCACCGGCGCTGAAGTACGGCGGGCGCAGGCGGATGGGATGCATGTCGACGTGGCTGTTCATGGCATTTACCAGATATTCCCCGCGCCCGGCGTGTAGGAGGTGCCCACCACCGCGTTGGCGATCACGGTGTCGGCCTGCACCACGCCGCTGAACTTCGACATGCCAGCGTCCACCTTCACCATGGCGGCGCTGATGTCCACGTTGGCGGCCTGCACGCTGACCTTGCCCGAACTCACCACGTTGATCTCGCTGCCGCTGAGCGTGACGCTCTGCCCACCGCGCCGTATCACCACTTCGCCGCCGTTGCCGTCGTTGAGGGTGACGCTGTAGCCCTGCGGCGTGCGGATTTCCACTTTTGGCCCGTCCTGGTCGTCAAACTCCAGCACCGTGCCGGCCGGCGTGCGCACCACGTAGTGTTCTTCGATGGGATCGGCATCCTCCGGGGCGCTCTGGGCACCGCTCCAGATACTGCCGAGCACCAGGGGCTGTTCCGGCGTGATGAACGCCACCGCCACGATCTCGTCCTGTCGCGGCAGAAAGGCAATGCCGTAGTTCTGCCCCGCCGAGGGCACCACCACGCTTGCCCACACTTCCAGATCGTTGGCCAGCAGTTGCACCTTGATGCGGCCGCGCCCTTCGGGATCGGCGTTGTCGCGCACCCGCGCCAGCGCAAGGCTGTGCAGCAGGCTCACCGCATGGGGATTCATTGCCGTCATGCCCGCCAATCCGCCTTGTTCAGTTTGAGATGGGTTTCGAAGCCGCTGTCGCCGTCGAAGCGATGCACGCAATGCACGATCTGGTAGCGCCCGGCGAAACGCTCGGACACGCCGCTCAAGGTGATCTCGCGTCCGCTGTTCAGCGCCGGTTCGCCCTGGCAGCGGATTTCACCGCTTACGAAACGCTTGGCACCGCGATTGAAATGGCCTTTGGCAAAGGCATCGCCCTCGCCCTGCAAGCGCGCAAAGGGCTGCGGCACCGTTTCATCACCCGGCCAGCCAAGCGTGCCCAGGACATCGGCGGCGCTGGTATCGTTGCCGGGTTGCAACGGCGTATCGGCATCGCTGCTCACGGCTTCGCCGTTGGCAACGTTGAAGCCCTTCACCGTGGTTTTCTGGTATTGATGGTTCAAATCCGCGATCAGGCGTACGTGCAGCGCGCTATCGCCCGCATCGAGCGCCACCGGCTCGGGGTCGGCTTCCTCCGCCTTGACGCGCAAGGCGCTGCCGTCGATGCGCACGGCAATGTCATAGGGCCCAATGAGGCGCTGCAGGAAGGCCAGGTCGCTTTCGTTGAGCTGGTGATAGGTGGCAGTCACCGAGGACACGCTTACCGCGACGTCGAGGCCAAGCCCCGACCCAAGCTCGCGCACGATCGCATCCACCGTGGTGTCCTCGAAGGCGCGGCTCTGGCGGCGGCGCACCAGCCGATGCAGCTTGTCCTGCAACAGCATCACCAGCTGCGGCGCACCTTCACCGTAACGTTCTTCCACTGCGGTCACCTCGCCCTTGAACACGCTGTGTTCCTCCTGCATCACGATCTCGACTTCACTGCCGAGCTCAAGCGCCTCGAAGCCATGTTCCATGGTGCCGGACTCGTTCATGACCCAGTTCGTCACCGTCAGTTCGGCATGCGCCATGCCGCTGAGCGGCAGGTTTACCACGAACGCGGTCAGCGCCTGTGCCAGGTCGGGATTCTCTTCGCCGTCGACCTTGAGCCGGGGTCGGGTATCGATGAAAGCCTGCGCATTCATGGCGTCAATCGAACTCCAGGCGCTGCCTGCGCTCTTCCAGCAGGTCAAGCGTCTTGATCACTTCGTATTCCGGTTGCGTGACCGGCACGCGGTCCTGCATTGGGTTGGCCTGCATCTGGGGCACCGGGTTGTCCGGCACCGTGGTCACCAGTTCGTTGATCAATATCGGCATCGTTCACTCCGTTTCAGTCGAACCCGACGCTGGTCGAGGGTTTGGGCGGGGCAACACCGGAGAACGACGGCGCGCCACCACCGGCGCCGGCGGGCAGTCCGCCCGAGGGCCCCTTGTTGGTGGCCAGGATGCTGCCGGCAGTAAGGCCACCCGGGCTGTTGCCATCGCGTGGAAAGGCACCGGGAACGCCGGCACCTAATGAGGAAGACGCGCCAAATCCCGGGCCACCGAAACCGCCCCCCATGCCGCGGCCGGGTTCCGACAGGCTGTCGCTGTTTGGGGCGCGCGGCGTTTCCACGCCATTGAACAGCGCGGTATTGCGCCAGCTGGCGTCGTTCATCGCTTCGCTCGCCGACCCCAGCGTGGGTGTGTCGCGCTGCGCCTGTTGGGCTTCCTGCGAGCGGAACTGGTAGCGGCTTTCGGCAATCTTGATCGCCACCGTGGCGCGCAGCGGCGTGCCCTCCGGCGAAAAGAAATCCAGTGTTTCGTCGAAGCTTTCCATGATGCCGACGAAGGCGAAGGTGCCCCAGGCGAACATGCAGCGATGCGGCGCCTGTTCCTCATTGCCGCCGGCATCGGCGTTCGGCTGCATGAAGGTTCTGGCGATGGCGCCGGTCAACAGGCGCACGTCCTGGCGCTGGTCGCTTTCGCGGCCCTCGCCGCCGCTCTGTTCCGGGGCAAGCTGATCGGTGGTATCAAAAATCAGTTCCACCGTCAGACTCGACGAACTCTTGTCCACGAACTGCGCGGCGCGGGTGTTGCCGGACCGTTCGTTTTCCTTGAGAGAGTTGGCAAGCGTCACCTTCAGCGAGGTGGGATTGAACTGCACCTCCACCACTGCGGAAGCATCGTCTTCCAGCTCGCGCGCGGGGCGGTCGATGGAACCTTCCACCGCATAAATCTTCGCCACGCGCCTGTCTTTGTTGTCTGCCATGTGTCTCGTTGCTCCGCTAGCTGCCCGTGGCACGCCGCTGTAACGTCAGGCCTTCGTGCACCAGCGTCAGTTCCTCGATCGCCACCTGGTTGGCGGTGGCCGACAAGTCCGGCCCCTTGAAGCGCGTGGGCAGCACGCGGTCCAGTTTCCAGGTGAGCACCGGCTCGAATTTTTCGCCGCTGATGTAACCGTCATACACCTTGATTTCGCCCTGCAGGCGCAGGCCGTAGTTGGCGCCGCGCGTGGTGGCGTCGAACCAGGTCCACAGATCGCCAAGGTGCGTCACGCCGCGCCGCAGCACGATCGGCGAAAACTTGGTCAGGCCCACCCGCTGCACTTCGCCCCAGTTCTGCCCGCCCACCGCGATCGCGCGCGGTTCCATCGTCAGTTCCAGGCCGGACACTTCGCTGAAGTAACCGCTGCACAGCACCTTGTCGGCGCTTTGCTCGTACAGGCTCACTTCGAAGCGGAAGGGAATGAACTCAGCCACCGCGCACCTCCGCGCTCCATTCCGCGTCGCGGTTGACGAAGGTCAGCACCAGCCGGTCGATCGGAAAAGCGGGCGCCACTTCGATTTCGAACGCGATGACGCTGTCGGGGGCATTCAACTGGCGGATGGTGAAGGCCTGCTCCGGCAATGCGCCGCGCAGCGCGCCACTGCGGTGCAGGTCCGTGAAGAATTTTTCCAGCACCAGCCGCGGGCGCGGATCCTGCGCGCCCACGTTGAACACCAGGCTCTCGCCGAGTTCACGCAATTCGCGCCGCAGATAGCCGATAAAACGCGCCACTTCGCCGGAGCGGTAACCGTCGAGCGCGGGCGAGCCGATGTTGCGGCTGTCGTAATCGCCCCTGGCAAGCGCGGGGACGGTCAGACGTTCATCATCCAGCATCAGGCGGCCCGAGCGCGCCTGCACGATGCCGATGCCGGGCCGTTGCCTGAGTTCGAGCGTGTCGGCAAGCGTCAAGGGCGGATAGGGGTGGCCATCACCGATCATCGGCAACCCGGCCACCGAGCGCCAGACGCCGCGGCGCCGCGCCGATTCCGCCATCAGTCCGGCCAACAGGCCCACCGGCGTCGCCAGCTTGCGCTTGGCACTGCGCAAATACGGAAACACGAACTGCACCTGCCGCAGGCGATAGCCGTCCACGGCGCGTGCCGCCACGTCCAGCGCCTCGCGCTCCTGCGGATGCAATACCGGGCTGTCCAATAGCGGTGAATGATCCAGCGGCAGGGTGAACAGGCACTGCGCCTCACCGCGCTGTTTTTCCAGCAGCGGCAGGAAGCGCCGCAGCAACTGCACCAAGGGCAGCGGCGCCACCGGCACCGGCAGTTCCTCGCTGTAGCGGCGTTCACGATGATCGTCATCGGTGTTCACCGTGCAGGGCAGGAACTGCGGCGTGGGATTGCGCAGCCGCTTGCGCGGAATGTCCTGCAGGCCGGCCGGTATCTGCAGGCGTTCCAGGTCGGGCAGCGCAAACAAGCCCACGCGTTCCAGAATCGCCAGCAGGCCAAGGCCGCGCAGATTGTCCACTTCCAGCGGCGATACGCCGGGATTGGGCATGAAGCCATCCGCGCCCTCTTCCTCCGGCACCACGATCACCCACAGTTTTTCGCCGCCGTTGGCGAAAAAGTCCTCCACCGCCCAGGGCAGCCAGGCGCGGTCGCCGGCCAGCACGCTTTGGTAGCGGGTGGACGCCCTGCGCGCCTCGGGAAAGATGTCGTCGAATTCCGCCACCGAATGCAACGGCAACGGCAGGTGGGCCAGGGTATCCGCCTCGCCGCGCGCCATGGCGTCCAGGCGCCGGCCGTAGCCCAGCCCGCGGATTTCCCCGATCAGGTCCGGCAACTGCAACAGGCGCGCCACGCGCACGCGGCCGGGGCTGTGCCCCAGCATCGCCTCTTCGAGGGCGGCGCGGCGCTGCCGTGCCGGACGGGGATTGAGGCTGACGCGCGCGCCAAGGAAGTCCGTGGTCATGCGTGCCTCATTGCCCTGGCCGGCCGGTGCGTGGCGTGGTCGTCGACGTGCCGTTCATGCCTCAGGCCTGCTCCAGCAGTTCCACCGACAGCACCAGCTCTTCCATCGCCACGTCGTTGCCGCCCTTGGCGGTCAACGTCGGGCCGGTCCACTTGATCGGCATCGCGCCGGTGAGCTTCCAGGTGACCACCGCCTTCTGGCTGGCCGGATTCTCGTCGATCAGCTTGATCACCACGTTCTGCTTGGCGTTGGCCACGTCGCCGCGGCGCACCGCCTCGATCCAGTCGTAGATGTTGCTGGCGCCGATGACGCCGCGCTTGAGCGTGATGTCGCCGGATTTGTGGATGCCGGGGATCTTGGTGACGTAGTTGGTCTTGGCGTTGCCGTTGCGGTATTCCGCCACGGTGATTTCGATGTTCAAGCCCGACACTTCGGAAAAACCGCCGATGACGGTGCCTTCGCTGCCATCGGGCAGGTTCACCAGATAGTTGAAGGCGCTGTAGGGAGTGTCCCGTTGTTCAGCCATGATTCATTCCTCTCGATTGAAGTCTGTGGGCTCAGGCGTCCGCCGTTTTCTGGCCGATACGGAAGATCACGAACTCGGCCGGTTTCAGCGGGGCGACGCCGATCTCGCACACCAGCCGTCCGTTGTCGAGGTCGTTCTGCGTCATCGTGCTGCGGTCGCAGCGCACGAAATAGGCAGCCTTCGGCGTTTCGCCGAGCAGACGGCCGTTGAACCACTCGTTGTAGAGGAAGTCCTCCACGGTGACGCGCACGTTGGCCCACAGGCGCTCGCCGTTCGGCTCGAACACGATCCACTGCGTGGATTTTTCGATTGAACGTTCCAGGTAAAGGAAATAGCGTCTGACGTTGACGTAGCGCCATTCCGGATCGCTCGACAGCGTGCGACCGCCCCACACCCGATGCCCGCGGCCGGGGAACGAACGCAGGCAGTTGATGCCTTCGGGGTTCAGCACTTCCTGCTGGAAGCGATTGATGTCCTGCGCGAAACGCAGCGCGCCGATCACCGGCTCGTTTGCCGGTGGCTTGTGCACGCCGCGCGTCACGTCCGTATTGGCGTACACACCGGCAATGAAGCCCGAGGGCGGCACGGTGATTTCCGGGCGCAGGCCGGTAGGATCCGAGGTGACCACCCAGGGGTAGTACAGCGCCAGCAGCGAATCGTCGAAATTGGCGCGGAATGCGCGCACTTCCGACACCGCCATGCCTTCGCGCGCATCGACGATGCCGACGCGATAGCGCATCTTGCGGCAGTGCTTCTGCAGTTCCGCCACCACAGCCTGGTGCGAGGCCTCGAAGGCGGCAGCCGCGGGCGTCAGCACGATGGCGATGTCTTCGATGTCTTCCAAGGCAGAGAAACCGGTGCTGCCATCGACTTCATCGATCTCGCCGCCGTAGTCCACCGCCACCGGCGCATTGCCGTCGCTGCCGCCTTTCAGGGCGATCAGGTAACGCGGTCCTTCTGCGGAACGCGCCGGAGGCGACAAGGCCTCGGCGTCGAACAGGTCATACAGTGCGGCCAGCACTTCGCCCGCATCCGCGGCATCGAGCGTGCAGGCCACCGGACTGCTCAAGGCATCCTGGCGTTTTTCCGGATCGGCGCTGAGCACATCCGCCAGGCTGTTGTCGGCGTCGGGCGCAATGGCGATGTTGCCGTAGCTGTAGACCACGGCACCGTCGGCATCGCCGGCGCGCACTTCGATGTCGAAGATGCGCTGCACGGTGAGCCCCGCCACCGTGGAACGCTGCGCGGCAAGCGCGGTCAGCGGAATGGTTACCGCAGCTTCGACGTCCTCATTCAGACCGTCGCCATCCACGGTGAACACCGTGCCGTCTTCGCTGACGTCGAGCGTGCCGCGCAGCGTGGTCAGTTCGCCCCAGTGATCGCCACTGCTATAGGACG
>DATMFX010000459.1:0-3513 GCA_035555995.1 Hyphomicrobiales bacterium
CTGAAACCACGTTGTGCAGGATGCTCGGATGAACGAGCCGACCGGTCAGTTGCCACAGCGATTCCCTGATTTCATGAGGGATTCGCTGGAGTGCTCCAAAGTGAAAGTCATGCCCGGGCAGCCGCCGATGATGAAGCTGACGGAGTCGGCACGCCTGCTTCGTTCGTAGCCCGCCAGGTTGTCCAGCCAACCTTCATTGAAAAGCCACGACGGCGCTGCGTCCGAGACGTCGATTGTGGGAGGCAAGAGCTGGCCTCCACGCGAGAAGGAGGCATCCTGCTCGCGCCACCAGTCATTATCGGATGAGCCTCGGCGATTAACCGACCGAGAGCTGCCACGACTGGAATTCACATCAACGTCTCGTGTTTCCAGTGCAACGGTTGTCACAGGGAAGCCGTTTCTCTGTTCACGGTAGGCATCGAGCACCTGGCCAATGTAATGCGCCACCGCGGGCGCAATGGCATTCATCACTTCCTCATGGCGTATCGAAAGCACGATGTCGTCGAAGGCGTCGGCGCCCGGATAGATGAGCAAGGCAGCGACGCCCTGGGCGCCATCGAATTCAAGCCGGCCTGCGGCGGCTATGTTCGTGCGCAGCGCGGCGGTGCTGTTGAGGGTGTACACGAGCGCTGGGTCTACCACGTACTGGAGGTGTCCGGTGGCGGCGTCGTAAGGCGTGATGAGTCGATACAGAATCGAACCATCATTAGCGCGAATTTCCGTGGGCAATAAACCCCTCACGGCATTATTCGCCGTGCTGCCATCGGGGGCCGGCGCGGGTAAGTAACCCGGGCCGCGGTCACCATGAATGATGTGAGTATTGCCCGCGTAAGCCAGCAATGCCGCCTTGGCTTTTTCCAACTCGACCAGTGCCTGTTGGCGCTTGGCTGCTTCCGATGGCGGGCGCGCGGCATTATTGAACGAACTGAGCGCAAACGTGGCGGCGCCTACGACCACCAGCAGGAGCAGCGACAGCGCGATGTAGCCTTGGGATTTGTGCGGCTTCATTCGCGCACCTGGCCATCGGCGGTGACGAGCGTCTGCCCCGGCTTGATTGAGTAGCTGCCGTTCGCGGTGCTCACGCGCAGCACCGGATTGCCACTTTCCTCGATGAGACGTATACCGGCGGGCAGATCGGGTTCATCGATGGCGCGGCCGTTGAGCCATACGGTGCGGCTGCCGTCACTGCGCATCATGATGCCACCGAAAGCGTAGTTCGGCATGGGCTCAGGGACCGCGGTGGGAATCTGCGGCACTTCGGCTTCCTGAATGTCGAAGCCGCCGCTCTGGCTGCGCGCCAGGAATTCGCTACGCAGATGGTCCAGATACTCCCGCTGCTGCGGGCTGGTGAACAGCGTGCCGCGCAGCTCCTGCGCCTGCAGCGCCGCAGGCAGCGGCAACGCGAGCGCCGTGGCCAACAGGCAGAGGCGTCTGGCAGTGCCGGCCATCATGGCGACCCTGCCGTTTCGCCAATGGCGAACGTGAACCAATCGAGCGTACAGCTGGCGTTGAAGTGCTGGCCCAGTTGCACGTAGCGGGAGCGATCGCGTTGATTGGCGCGCAGATCGCAGCGCTGCACCTGGAATTGTTCCGGCTCGGCGACCAGGGCGTCGAGCAGGCGCAACAGATCGTTTTCATGCAGCAGCGGCAGGGTGAGGCTGATGGTGCTCTGGTGCAATCGCACCGGCCGGCCGGGCTCCCTGACGCTGGCGGGGTAGGGGAGCGGGAACGAGCGCTGCCCGGCAATGTTCACCTGAATCGGAAACAGGTTCAGGTCGGCACGCAATTGCGCCATGGTTTCTAGTAATTGCAGCCGATCCTCGGGCCCGACGACATGCGCGGCGGCGAGCGTGGCGTAGCGGTCGAGATAGATGCTGGTGGTGCTTTCTTCCTCGCCCAGCTTGTCGATGAGCGCTTCGGTGGCCGCCAGGTCGTTGCGCGCCGCCACCAGCGCCCGCCGTGCTTCTTCGTTCAATTGCCGCAGCGTGAAGTAGCCGAGCGCCACCACCGCGATGCTTGCCACCAGCCATAGCAGTGGCCACTTGATGCGCCAGAGGTCGCCACGCTGCGGTGTGCTCATGGCTGCCCTCCGGCGGCGGCGCGCAGGCTTGGGTCGATGCTGAGATCGAGCGTGAAAGGCGCGCGCACCTCGCCGTCGTTCACGGTGGTGCTGACGTCGATGTTGGTACGCACGTCGGTGGGCATGCGCGAGGCGGACACGTTCACGCCGGGATAGTTCTGCAGTGCGGTGATGTAGGCCTGCACTTGCTGCTGCGCCTCGCGGAAGCTGCCGGGCGAGTAGGCCTCACCGTTGATCTGCAGGCGTATGCCGGTGCTGTTGCTCAGCTGCGCCGCAAGCAAGGGGTCGGCCGCGGCAACGTTGCTCAAGGGCGGCGGCGTGCTTTGCAGGTTGCCGAGCCTGTCGGCAAACGGCTTGAAGGTGCTCTGGTTCAGTTGCCAGCCGACGGCGCCAAGCGCCAGCCCCGGTGCAAGCGCCAGGGCATCGGCCGCCATGTTGAGATCGATGCCCACATGATGTGATTGCGCCTCGAGCCTGGCGTGGGTTTCCACGATCAGCGCCATTTCCGCCGGCGATACCGCCAGCTGCGGCTGCGCGGCACTGCGCGCCTGATACTGCAGGCGCAGCGGCGCAGTACGATTGGTGAACACGGTGGTTTGCGCGCGGGTATCGAGCAGGGCCTGCAGATCAGGCACCTGCAGGCTGAGGCCGAGCACCAGGATGAGCCCCGCCGCCCAGCGGGCGCGCGAGGCATGGTTGCGCAGCGTATGGAAGCGTCTGATCGCCGCCGAGGCATAGACGTTGTCGGGCTGGCTGCCGGCAAGCACGCGCGCCAGTTGGTGATGGGTGGGACCGCCGGGCGTTTGGCTGTCGCCTTCGTCCTGCGCCGCCTCCATGACCGGGATCACTTCGAATTGATTGTTCTCGCTGGATTTCGCCTCCAACTGCAACGCATCTTCGTCGAAGCCGCTGAACAGTTGGATGCGGAGCCTGGCTTCGAAAGGAATGAACTGCACGCGTTCGAGGTATTGCCGTACCTGCAGGGTTTCCAGGTAGATGTCGCTGCCGAGCGTCGTGCCGCTGTGGCGGGCGATGGTGGTCAGGCGGCTGAACAACAGCTGGCCCTTGTGGAAAAAGCTCTGCCGCAGGTTGTGGTTGGCTTCCAGATTGCTGATCAGGAGGTGATTTTCGCCGTGCAGCTTTTCCAGCGCCACATAATGCTGCAGCAGGAACGCGGTCGAGGTGAGGCTTTGTACCGCCCGTTCCTGAGTCGTCAGCACCTGGATCCAGGGTTCGACGCTGTCCGGTTTGTTGATGGCGCTCATCATCAGGCGGTCGTCGCGCCGCCCTTCCTCGGCCCGGCCGATGATCTTGCCCTGGCGGTAGGGCGTATTGCGGAAGGCGAACTCGAGCCGGCGCCGGATCACCGCCGCGCGGTCGGCGCCGGTAACGTGCACCACGGTGTCGTGGCGAAAGCTTTCGTCGATGAGATC
>DATMFX010000460.1:0-9735 GCA_035555995.1 Hyphomicrobiales bacterium
AGGCCGCCGCCAAGGCATTGGCGAAATCGGAACGCCCGGTCATCTATGCCGGCCAGGGCGTGCACTACGCCAAGGCCTGGAGCGAGCTGAAGGAATTGGCGGAGCTGCTCAACTGCCCCGTCACCACCTCGCTGGAAGGCAAGAGCGCGTTTCCGGAAACCCATCCGCTGTCCATCGGTTCCGGCGGCCACGCCACGCCCAAGGCGGTGTATCACTTTCTGCACGAATGCGACACCATCTTCGGCATCGGCTGCAGCTTTGCCTTTACCGCGTTCGGCACGCGCATGCCCACCGGCAAGCAGGTGATCCACGCCACGCTGGATGCCGTGGATCTGAACAAGGACGTGCCGGCGCAATTCGGCCTGATCGGCGATGCCAAGTTGACCCTGCGCGCACTGCTCGACGCACTCGGCAAGCTCAACCTGGACCAGGCGCAGGCGCGCCGCACCCGCTGCCCCGCCGAGATCAAGCAGGTGAAGGATGCCTGGATGGCCGAATGGTTGCCCAAGCTGCAATCGACGCAACAGCCCATGACGCCCTATCGTGTCATTCACGAACTGAACCAACTGGTGGACAAGCAAAAGGTGGTGATCACTCATGACGCCGGCAGCCCACGCGACCAGTTGGTGCCCTTCTGGGAAAGCGAACGTCCGCTGTCCTACATCGGCTGGGGCAAGACCACGCAGCTCGGCTACGGCCTGCCGCTTGCCATGGGCGCCAAGCTGGCGCGGCCGGATTGTTTGTGCATCAACGTGTGGGGCGATGCGGCGATCGGCTTCACCGGCATGGATTTCGAAACCGCCTGCCGCGAGCGGATTCCGATTCTGTCCATCCTGTTCAATAACTTCTGCATGGCGATGGAGCTACCGATCATGCCGATTTCCACCGAAAAATACCGCAGCACCGACATCCAGGGCGACTACGCCGCCATGGCCCGCGCCTTCGGTGGCTACGGCGAGCGCATTACCGATCCCGCCGATATCGTGGCCGCCCTGCAGCGCGGCATCGCCGCCACCGAACAGGGCACACCGGCGCTTCTGGAGTTCATCACGTGCAAGGAGCTGGAGATGTCGCTGCATTACTCGGCCTATCCGAGCAAGGCGCGCGAGGAGTAAGCCGCGTCCGACCCCGCCCGGAAATCCTGGCCACCCTGTAAGCCGGCGCCCGATCGCCTGCTTACCCTGACCCTCCAGGCGGCACAGGCCCGCCTGGAATCCGCGCTTCTGCACACCCGGTTTTTCTCCCCGCCTTGGCCTGCCATCGAACCGCAGGCGGCCTTCCCCGCCCCGCCCGATTAATTCATTACGTTATAATGTAATATTTTTAACGATCGAGCCTGGCGCGGATTCGCCGACGTTTCCGCACCACTCTACCTTGCGCCGAGGAAACCCTTGCATGAGCCTCTACGACAACATCACGGAACTGCAGGCAGGCCTGCCCTGGGGCAGCGTACTCGACGCCGGCACCGGACGCAGCTCGATGCGCTGGCTGCTGGCCCAGCAGACCGAACGCTGGACCGCCGTCACCGGCTCGCAGCGCATGGCCCAGGCCACGCGCCTGGAACTTGGCGACAAGGCAAGAGCGCAGGATCGCGTGCTGGTGGGCAACTGGGTGGATCCGGAACTGCTTGCGGGCGAGGTCTACGACACCGTGCTGGCCGACTATCTACTGGGGGCCATCGAAGGCTTCGCCCCCTACTGGCAGGAGCATCTGTTCGCACGGCTGAGGCCGCACGTGGGCAAGCGCCTGTATCTGCTGGGGTTGGAGCCCTATGTGTGCCATTACCCGGAAGACGCCGCGGGGCGCACCATTACCCGCATAGGGCGCCTGCGCGATGCCTGCCTGCTGCTGTGCAACGACCGGCCCTATCGGGAATATCCGCTGGATTGGGTGCTGCGCGGGATGGAACAGGCCGGCTTTCGGGTGCTCGATGCCCAGCGCATCGCCATCCGCTACGGCGAACGCTTCATCGACAGTCAGCTCGACATGTGCACCCAGGCGCTGGGCCGGATGCAGGACCGGCGGTTGGCGGTGGCGCTGCAGCAGCACATTGCCGAAGTGCGGCAGCACGCATTGGCCCTGTGCCGTAGCGAAGGCGGGCTTCGCTACGGCCACGACTACATCGTGGTGGCCGAGCCGGCCCGGCCGTAACAGGGAAGGAAACGGCGGCGCCGGTCGCTCAAAAACCGTAGCCGCCCAGTGTGTTGCGCGTGGGAGCAAAGCCGACGCGCAGCACCCCATCGCTGCCATCCAGATCGCGGGGGCCATTGTCGCGCAGCGTTACTTCCAGCGTGTGCGCGTCGATCTGGCGATAGTCGCTTCTGGCCATCAGCGTGTAGCGCACCTTGCCGTCCACCCGGGTGGCGGCATAAAGCAGCAGCTTATCGGTGGGCAGCGGCGCGGTGTAGTTCAAGCGCAGGGTGACAGGCTCGGCGGACGAAGCGCCGCTCAGCTGAAACTGCGCATAGCCGTGCTGGTAATCGAGTCCGGCGTCGCCAAGCGTGGTGTCGGGAATGGCATTGTCGGGATCGTCGGTGGCGGCAAGCTGCATCAGGCCGGTGGCGGCACCGGTGAAACGCCAACTCCCGCCGATACTGGCGCTCACGCTGCTGCCGGCCAGGGGAAAGTTTTCCTGCGTGCGGCCGGGAATGCCGGCGAACAATGCCAAACCGACGATGCGCTGCGCATCGTGTGCCGCATCGCCCGGTTCCAGGGCATCGATGAGCCCATCGCCATCGCTATCCAGCGGCGCTTCCAGCGCGCCGAGTTCGGCCACGTCAGTCAGCCCATCGCCATCGGTGTCGCCATTGGGCGCGTCGGGGTTGAGGCCAAGCGCTTCCTTCACCTGGTCCGGCACGCCGTCGCCGGCGCTGCTGCCGCCTTCGCGCCGCGCGCTGCCGCGAAATTCCGGCTGTACCGTCAACGGAAACACGCCCACGATCTGCGTGCCCACGATGCCGTCCGGCGTGCGGCCGGGCTCATCGTCGAGCGTCTGGATGACAATCAGGTTGGGATTGTCCGCATCCACCGTGATGCGGAACTTGGTGGTGGTATCGGTACGTGGATTACCCACGTTGGGGTTGTAGATCTGGAAGCCGTGATGCAGCGTGTAGGTGCCGTCGCCGTTGTCGGTGAATGGTGCGGTCAGCCGCGCATCGCCCGTGCCGGCATTGCCCAGGCTCTGTATTTCATAATTGAAACCCACGGTGAGCGTGGTGCCGGTGATGAGCACCGTGTGGTTGTCGAAATCCCACACCCACGGCGAATTGCGCACCCCGATGCCAAGCACCACTTCCTGCCCGCCGACGCAAACGCCGGGGCAGCCGCGCATGGTGATCATGTGTTCGCCGACGTAGAGGCCGCTGAGGCCTGCGCTGCCGGCCTGGTCAGCGGCGTTGCCTGCGCCCGGCTCTCCCCCTTGGTCAGTGACCACGGCGGCGCTGGTGCCCTGGGTCTGCGCCTCCTGCAGTTCACTGGCGCTGCCGCTGGTCGTTGCCGTGGCCTGCCCCGTGCCCAGGTTGTAGATCGCCTGGCTCCACGCGCCGGCACTGAACAGCCAATCGTTGCGTCCGTCGCCGTTCAGATCGGTGGTGGCGCGCAGCGTGGTCTGTCCTGTCGGCGCCTGCACCGTGAGCCCATAAGCCGGTATGCCACGTCCCAGCACCGTGCCGTGTGCATCGCGCACCACCACCTGGCCATTCACCGGATTGATGGTGTAACTCCAGCCGATATCCTCGATCCAGGCGGCCAGGGCCGCCACATCGTGCAGGTACGGCAACATTTCCTGCGTGCTGCCGTTGGGATATTCCACCAGCAGGCGATGACCGGCGGGATTGGCCACGGTGCCCACCGTGTGGATCACGGCGCCCTCTTCCAGCACCCCGCCGGGGGCCGTCGCCGGATCCGCCAACAATCCCAATCGCAGCGACAAGGTGTTGCCGTCCATCTGCACCTGCCGCAAACCATTCGCGCTTTCCTGCACCGTCGCCCCGCGTTGCTGCAAGCCCGTTGTCAACGCGGCGGCATCCAGTGGGCTCGGGAGGAAACGGGTTTCGACACCTAGCGCGCTGACCAGCAGATCGCCATCGGGGCTCAGCACCAGGCCGTCCGGCTGGTCGGTGGTGTGCAGTGCCACCGGCAGTATCGAAGCCACCGCCGTGCCGAGCGCGCCATTACGCACGTTCAGCACGCCCTTGGCCTCTGTGACCTGGGTACCGCTGTTGCCGAAGAAGAGATTGATGCCGCGCCGCGCCAGCTCGCGCAGGTTCCAGGCGTCGCCGTCGGCATCGACGAGCAATTGCACGGCGGTATCGAGCGCATCGTCGCTGCCGCGCACCGCTGTGCCGAGATCGAGCCCGGTGACGTTGCGTGCCGCGGTTTCCGTGATCTGGGTGCCGGCGCCGAGCGTGATGTCGGCCGACAGGGCGCTCACGTCCAGCAAGGTGTCCGTCACCGTGCCGCTGCCCTGGATCGCACCGCGCAGCGTGCCGCCACGTACCGTGGTGCCGGCCGCCAGACGCAGATTCGCCAGCACGCCGTTGTTCTGCACCGTGCCGGCCAGCGCGCCGCCGCTGACGATACCGTTGTTGGTCAGGTTGGTGAGCGTGCCGCTGTTGTTCACCACGCGGCCGTCGCCCACCACGAGCCCCGTGGCATCGCCGCTGCGAATCTCGTCGGCCACCAGCACGTTCACGCTGCGGCGCAGCGTGGTTTCGTCGTCGCTGCAGACAAGCGTGTAAGTCCCAAGACCGCTGTTGGCGGGAGTGAGCCTTTCCGCGCCGGCGGTATCCTTGTTCCCGTTCCAGGCGCCTTCCGCGCGGCAACTATCGGCGCGCACCGCCTGCCAGGTCAGGGTGAAACTCTGGCCGCGCACGATGGCCTCGGGCGTGGCGATGAACGCGCCGATCAGCCCCGCGCCTGGACCGGTGCCGGGATCTCCCTGACCAGGGTCGGTGCCGGGATCGTCACCCTGGCCGAGACTGCCGATGAAATCCGGTTCCACCGTCAGTGGAAACACGCCGACGATCTGCGTACCCGGAATACCGTCCGGCCCGCCGCTTGCCTCCGCATCGAGCGTTTCCACCTGCAGGCGCGCCCCATTGCGGGTAATGCGGAAGGTGGTGGTGGTTTCGGTGCGCGGGTTGCCGACGAAGGGGTTATAGATCTGGAATCCGTGATGCAGCGTGTAGGTGCCGTCGCCATTGGCGGTGAAGGAGGCACGGTCGCCCTGGGGGTCGGCGTTGCCGAGGTCCTGCACGTGAAACGGAAAGCCGACGCTGAGCATGCCCTGCCCCGGCATTTCAGGATCAAAGCTGCCGAATTCGGCCCAGCCTTCGTCGAAATTCCAGGTCCACGCGATTGCCGTGGTGCTGGTACCGAGCACTACGCCACCAGGCGCGGCGCGCATCGTCAAGGTATAGGAACCGTTCCACACGCCGGTGATGTCCTGCGCGTGCACACCCGCGCAGGATAGCAGCGCCAGAAGCGCACAGAGGGCACGGCGGCGGTGGCGTCCGCCCGCATTGCCGCCAGCCGATTGCAAAACATCGTTCAATAACCGCTCATTCATTGCCGTCACCTGCGTCGAGACAAAAGATAAAGGCACACGCCTCACCAACTGAACCGCAGCCCCGCAAACGCGTGGAAGGCCGGCCCCGGCACGAAGCTCGGCGTGCTGAGCCCGGAGCTGGCGTCCTCGGCGGACAGGCCACGCACCACGTAGGCGGTCTGGTAGGTTTCGTCGGTGAGGTTGTGCAGGTCGAGATAGAGTTCCCAGCGCTCATCCGGCTGCCAGGTAAGATTGGCGCCGAGCAGCAGATAGCTGTCCTGCTTGAGGCCACCGTTGAAATGGTCGATGTGCGTATCCTGCGGCTGCCAGCGGGCGTTGAGGCTGACGCTCAAGCGCTCACTCAAGTGATAGCCGAGTTCGCCGGACACCAGGTGCACCGGCACGCCAGCGATGCGCTTGCCGTCGTAGCAGCCGCCTTCGAAGGTGAAATCGCTGTAGTTGTACACGCCACGCAGGCTCAGCCAGTCGGCGGCACTGAGCAGGCCCGGCGGCGTGCGGGCGTTGAAGCTCAGCTCCACGCCCTGATGCAGCGTGGCGTGATCGTAGTTCACGGTGGTGCCATCGATGGCGAAGTTCTGCACTTCGGCGATCAGTTCGTCCTCTACCCGGGAGCGGAAATAGGTGGCTTCCCAGGCAATCGGTCCATAGCGCTGCGTGGTGCCGATCTCGAACGTGGTGGCTTCCTGCATCTTCAGCGGCTTGACCATCAGGTACAGGCTGGACGGCGACGCCGGCACCGAACCCGGACCAAGATCGACCAGTTGCCAGAACGTGGGCGCCTCGGAGCTGCGGCTGACGTTGGCGTAATAGCGGCTGTCGTCATGCGGTTCCCAGATGACGCCGAGCTTGGGATTGGTGGCTTCATAGTCGAAAGAGCTGTCGAGCAGGCCGGGTGCGCGCCGATCGGCAATGTCGCGCTGGTTGCGCACGTGCTGCACGGAAAACAAGGCCTGCCATTGCGAGTTCAGATCCTGAATCAGCTGCCCGCCCACCACCAAGTTGTCGGCCTCGAGATCCACGGCGCCGAAGCGGCGCACCAGGGTGCCGTTATTGGGATGCACCAGCCAGTAGTCGCGCGGCATGGTGCCGGTGTTGGCGGAGATGAACGCCTCCACCGCGGTGGCGCCCCAGCGATGGTCGATGCTGGCATCGAGGCCGAGGTTGTCGGCTTCGGTGTCGGCCTGCCAGGCAGGGTTCTTGAACTGATCGTTCACTTTTTCGGCATAGACCCCGAGCGACGCGTTGACCCGGCCATACCAGGAGGTTTTGTTGGCGATGCGGTACTGGCGGGTGTCGCGCAGCGGCTGGCGTACGCGCACGTTGAGAAAGTCCTCGATGGAGCGATTGTCGGGATCAGCGTAATCGCCGATCACCGAACGCGGATCCGACAGCGCGCGTTCCTTCGTCAGTAGGAAGGGAATGTCGAAGCGGTTGTCGGTCACGTTGAAATAGCTGCGGTTGGACCACCGGGCGTGCTCGACGCCGACGTTCAGCGCCACGTTGCTGCGCTCGCCGCCGCTGTGCGTGCGCCAGCCTTCGGACTGCTGCTGGCCGGCGCGCAGGTAGGCATCCCACCGCCCCACCTTGCCGGCAAGCGCCACGGCCACCTTGCGCGCATCCCAGGAACCGGCTTCCACGTTGAGCGTCGAGGTGCTGTTGGTGGCATTGCGCTGGCTGAAATCGATGGCGCCGCCAAGCGTGGTGCCGCCGTAGCGCAGCGCGTTCGAACCGCGATAGACGGAGATGAACTGCGCCTGTTCCGGATCGAGCAGCCCGATGATGAAGGAGCCGTCGGCCTGGTTGAGCGCCAGGCCATCCTGCAGCAGTTGCACGCCGCGCGACACCGGATTGTCCTGGATGCCGGAACCGCGAATGTTCAGGCGCGGCTGGTCGTTGCCGCCGAAGAATTCCTGGATGATGATGCCCGGCTCGAAATCGAGCACCTGCGCCACGGTGGACTGGCTGCCGCGCTGCTGGTCCAGATCGATCAGGTTGGTGCCGCCGGGCACCTGTTGCAGGGTGGTCTGCAGTTCCTGGCGCTGCCCGTCGACACGCTCGCCGGTGATATCCACCACGGGGATGTTTTCCTGTGAGGGGGAAGCCGGCGGGGTTTCATCCTCGCCGGACCACGCCGGGGCCGCCACGGCGAGGCCCGTCAGCGCGGCCGCAAACAACAAGCACCTGCGCATGCAGGGGATACTCCTTTCTTTGATGAGCTGAACGACCGGAAGCTACGGTACAGAAACCCATATCAAATGAGAATAAAAATAATTACTATTCTCATCCAAATAAAAAGCCTCGGCGCAGGCAAAGACGCCAGCATGCCTGATCGCTTTCCCCACAGGCATTGACATTTGTCATTCCTCGCCGGCGATCGTGAAAATAGACTGTGTTGCATCCATGAAGACTCCGCCCGCCATCCCCTGCCCCCGTGGCCTTTCTCCCTACCGCCTTGGGCTGGCCGCGCTGCTGTGGCTTTGTGCGCTGCTGCTGCTCATTGCGCCGTGGCAGCCGGCCCTGGCAGCCGACGAGGGAGGCCCGCGCACCCGCCTGGTACTCGCGGGACCGCCGGCGGCGGTGTCCTTTCCGCTGCTGCACATGATCGAGAGCGGCGTGCTGGCGGACGTGGCGGATGAGGTGACGTTCGTGCGCTGGACCAACCCCGATCAGCTGCGCGCGCTCGCCCTGGAAGGCGGCGCCGACTTCATCGCCATGCCCACCAACGTGGCCGCCAACCTGTACAACCGCGGCGTGGAATTGAAGCTGGTGAACGTGTCGGTGTGGGGGCTGCTATGGCTGGTGTCGCGCAATCCCGACCTGAAAACGCTGGCGGATTTTCGCGGCGAGGAAATCGCCGTGCCGTTCCGCGCCGACATGCCCGACATCCTCTTCACCTACCTGGCCGAACGCGCCGGGCTGGATCCGCGCCGGGATTTTCGCGTGCGCTACACGCCCACACCGATCGACGCCATGCAACTGCTGGTGCTGCGCCGGGTGGATCATGCGCTGCTGGCGGAACCGGCGGTGTCGATGGCGCTGCGCAAGACGCGCTCATTTCCGCTGTCGCTGGTGGCGCCGGACCTGTATCGCAGCGTGAACCTGCAGGAAGAATGGGGTCGGCTGTTGCAACGTGAAGCGCGCATTCCGCAGGCCGGTATGGCGATATTGGGCACCGCCAGCCGCGATGCGGCGCTCACTGCCCGCCTGGAAAGCGCCTATGCGGCCTCGTACCGCTGGTGCCTGGCGCAGGCGACCGAATGCGGCGCGCTGGTGGCCCGGCACATCAACCTGCTCACGTCCGACGCCGTGGCCGATTCCATTGCGGTGTTGCCCGATCACTATGCCACCGCCGCGGCCGCGCGCCCTGAGCTGGAGGAATTCCTGCAGCTGCTGCTGGAACGCGAACCCGCCACGGTGGGCGGCAAATTGCCGGATGCGGCGTTCTACGGAATCGAGCCGACGCCATGATCTGGCTGATACGCCTGCGCGATGCGCTGGCGGCAACATTGAGCTATCTCTGGAGCGGCTGGGGCGCGGTGGCCAGTCTGCTGCTGTTCTGCGCCCTGTGGGAATACGGCGCGCACGTGTACGGCGATCTGGTGCTGCCGGGCCCGGTGGCCACCTTCCGGCAATTGACGCACATGTTCGACAGCGGCCAGGCGCTGCCGGAACTATTGGTATCCGCGCGGCGCGCCCTCTATGGCCTGGGCCTGGCGCTGGCAACGGGCACGCTGCTTGGGCTCATCGCCGGACGCTCGCTCACCGCGGCGATGTTCTCGCGCCCCTTGGCCACGCTGCTGCTCGGCATGCCGCCGATCGCCTGGCTGGTGCTGGCCATGCTGTGGTTCGGCATGGGCGATGGCACCGTGGTATTCACGGTGCTGGTGGCTTGCTTTCCCATCGTGTTCCTCGGCGCCATGCAGGGCGCCCGCACGCTGGACAACAAACTGAAGGACGTGGCGCGCGCCTACCGCCTGCCGCGGCGCATGCTGCTGAGCGACGTCTACCTGCCCCATCTTGCCTCCTACCTGTTTCCCGCCTGGATCACGGCGCTCGGCACCTCGTGGAAAGTGGTGGTGATGGCCGAGCTCCTGACCACCGTGGACGGCGTGGGCGCGGCGCTGGCGGTGTCGCGCGCGCAACTGGACACCGCCACCTCGCTCGGC
>DATMFX010000461.1:0-17559 GCA_035555995.1 Hyphomicrobiales bacterium
CGATCAGCGGCAGCAGGTCGCGCTGTACGCCTTCGCGCGAAATGCCCGCGCCGGCGTTTTCGTTGCGCGTGGCCACCTTGTCGATCTCGTCGATGAACACGATGCCTATCTGTTCGGTCAGCTCGATGGCGCGCGTTTTCAGGTCTTCCTCGTTGATCAGCTTGCTGGCTTCCTCTTCCTGCAGCGCCTTGAGCGCGGCTTTCACCGTAAGGCGGCGGTTCTGTTTGCGGCTGTTGCCGAGGTTGGCGAACATGCTGCTGAGCTGGCTGCTCATTTCCTCCATGCCCGGGGGCGTGATGATTTCCATGTTGCCGATCTGCGGGCTCAGCTTGACCTCGATTTCCTTGTTGTTGAGCTGGCCTTCGCGCAGTTTCTTGCGGAACACCTGGCGGGTGTCGTTGTCTTCCCGTTCGCCCAGGCCCGGCAGGAGCGCGTCGAGCACCAGGTCTTCGGCGGCGTTGGCGGCCTGTTGGCCGACGCGTTCGTATTCCTGTTCGCGCAGCATCTTCACCGCCACGAACACCAGGTCGCGGATGATGGAATCCACGTCGCGTCCCACGTAGCCCACTTCGGTGAACTTGGTGGCCTCCACCTTGATGAAGGGCGAGCCGGACAGGCGGGCCAGGCGCCGTGCGATTTCGGTCTTGCCGACGCCGGTGGGGCCGATCATCAGGATGTTCTTGGGGCTGACCTCGTTGCGCAGCTGTTCGGGCAGCTGCATGCGGCGCCAGCGGTTGCGCAGGGCGATGGCCACCGCGCGCTTGGCGTCGTGCTGTCCGATGATGTGCTTGTCGAGTTCGGCGGCGATTTCGCGTGGCGTTAAGCGTGACATGGCGGTTCCTGCGTGGCCTCAGCAGGCCAGTTCTTCGATGGTGAAGTGATCGTTGGTGTACACGCAGATGCCGGCGGCGATGCCGAGGCTTTTTTCCACCACGCTGCGCGCGTCCAGGTCGGTGTTGTCGAGCAGGGCGCGGGCCGCGGCCTGGGCGTAGGAACCGCCGGAACCGATGGCCATCAGGCTGTCTTCCGGTTCGATTACATCGCCGTTGCCGGTGATGATCAGCGAGCTTTCCTTGTCCGCCACCAGCAGCAGCGCTTCCAATCGGCGCAGCGCGCGTTCGGTGCGCCATAGCTTGGCCAGTTCCACCGCGGCGCGGGTGAGCTTGCCGTGGTGTTTTTCCAGCTGTTCCTCGAAGCGTTCGAACAGGGCGAAGGCGTCCGCCGTGCCGCCGGCGAAACCGGCCAGCACCTGGTCGCGATACAGGCGGCGTACCTTGCGGGCGTTGCCCTTCATGATGGTGTGGCCCTGGCTTACCTGGCCATCGCCGCCGATCACGACCTTGCCGTGCCGGCGCACCGACACGATGGTGGTGCCGTGCAGTTGTTCCATAGGGACTCCAAAATCATGCCGCAACGCCAAGTCAATGTGGTGGCGCGCGGCGGCAATTCAAGTTGAGAAACCGCCGCGCAAATCCGTAGCGGCGCATTGCATATTGCGGATTCAGCGCATGATCAGCGGAATGGAATCGATGTTGTTCTCGGACAACAGCGCCCGGGCTTCCTCGGCGCTCTGGCGCCCCTGGAAGGGACCCACCTGCACCCGCTGCCAGGTGCGGCCCGATACCACGCCGGGTTCGATGGTGGCATTCATGTTGAGCAGGATGATCTTGGCGCGGCGGTTTTCGGCGTCCTGCCGATCCTGGAACGAGCCGGCCTGCAGCAGGTAGGCGATCTGCGCTTCAGTACTGGCCGTGGTGGTGGCCGGCGTGGTCGTGGTGGCTGTACCGGGAGTGATGTCGGGCGTTGCAGGCAGGGCGGGTGCGGGACCGACGTCGACGCTGGCGTTCGCCAGTTCGCTGTAGAAGCTGAAGGTGGGAATGTTTTCCTCGGTGATCACCACCGGCTGCGCGCTGGCTTCCGTGGTGCTGTCCTGGCCCAGGTTGGCGATGCCGATATAACCGATGAACACCACGAACAATGCCGACAACACGCCGGCGACGTACCAGTTCCAGTGGCTGGACGCCGGCGGCGGCGTGCGCGTGGCGGCGCGTGGGCGTCCCTGGCGCTGCAGTGGCTTGTCGCGGTAGCTGGCGTAGTCCTGGGCCATGGGCGGCTCTTGTATTGGCGTGGGGCGGCTATTATGGCGGATCGGACGCGCCTTCGACAGCATCGCGCTCACGCTTTGCACCACTGCATCGCATCCGGCAGGCGGATCGGCTTTCGCCACGTGCGCTTGAGCCCGACGACACCGCGGCCTCAGTTGAAATCCAGCGGGTCCACGTCGATGGCCCAGCGCACCTTGCGTGCCAGCGGCAGCGTGTCGAGCAGCGCCGCAAGCGCGCCGCCCAGGCGCTGCAGGGAACCGCGCGCCGGCGCCTGCAACATCAATTGCGCGCGAAAGCGCCCGGCTTTCTTGCCGTACGGGCTGGGCATGGGACCGAAGCAATCGATGCCCTGTACGCCCTGGGCCTGCAGCCAGCGGCGCACTTCGCCAAGCAGTTCCATGGGCAGTTCGCGCTGGGCGGCCTCGGCGCGCAGCAGGATGAAATACATGAATGGCGGCAGGGCCCCCTGGCGGCGCTCGTCGAGCAACTGGCGGGCGAAGCTGCCGTAGCCCTCGCGCAGCAACCGCAACAGCGCGGGGTGTTCGGGATACCAGGTTTGAATCAGCACCGTGCCGGGGGTGTCGCTGCGCCCGGCGCGTCCGGCCACCTGGGTCAACAGCTGGCCCAGATTTTCCTGGCTGCGGAAGTCGGCGCTGAAGAGGCCACTGTCGGCATCGAGCACGCCCACCAGGCTCACCTTGGGGAAGTGATGGCCCTTGGCGATCATCTGCGTGCCCACCAGGATGCAGGGAATGCCGCTGTGCACCGTCTGGATCAGCTCGTGCAGGCGGCCTTGGGTGCGGGTGGTGTCGCTGTCGATGCGGATCACGGGAAAGTCGGGAAATTCGCGCACCAGCAACTGTTCGCTGCGCTCGGTGCCGAGGCCTTCGCCGGACAGCTCCGTGCCGCCGCAATGGCCGCAGCGCGGCGGCACGCTCTTGTAGGCGTCGCAATGGTGGCAGCGCAGCGCGGCGGGCTGCTGGTGCAGCGTGTAGGAACGTTCGCAGCGCGGACATTCAGCGACCCAGCCGCAGAGCTGGCAGCGCAGCATGGGCGCGTAGCCGCGGCGGTTGAGGAAAATCAGCACCTGCTGGCCGTGTTCGAGCGTGTGGCGCATGGTACTCAGCAGAGTTTGCGAAAACCCTTCCTCGAGCCCCTGGCGCCGCAGGTCCACCGGCCGCAGTTGGGGCAGGGACGATTGCCCCGCGCGCTGGTCGAGCTGATGCAGCTGATAGCGGCCCGCCAGGGCGTTGCCCAGCGTTTCCAGTGACGGCGTGGCCGAACCCAGCACCACGGGCACCCCCATCTGACGGGCGCGCCAGATGGCCACGTCGCGGCCGGAATAGCGGAAGCCGTCCTGCTGCTTGTAGGAATCGTCGTGTTCCTCGTCCACGATGATCACGCCGGGCTGTTTGAGCGGCGTGAAGATGGCGGAACGGGTGCCGATCACGATGCCGGCTTCCCCGCTGCGCGCCTTCACCCAGCCTTCCAGGCGTTCCTTGTTGCCGAGCCCGGAATGGAACGCCACGATTTCGCAATGAAAGCGGTCGCGAAAGCGCGCCAGCGTTTGCGGCGTCAGGCTGATTTCCGGCACCAGGACCAGCGCCTGTTTGCCCTCTAGCAGCACCTGCTGGATCAGCTGCAGGTAGATTTCGGTCTTGCCGCTGCCGGTAATGCCCTCGATCAGATGGCAGCTGTAGCTGCCGAGTGCGGTACGCAGTGCTGCGAAAGTTTGCGCCTGCGCGGGATTGAGCGTCAGCGATGGACTTTTCAGCAGAGGGGGGGGCGTCGAGGACGGCGTGGCGGGAGCCGCTACCAGCTCCACCAGGCCCTTTTCCTGCAGCGCCTTGAGCACGGGCCGCGCCGGCTGTTCGAGCAGCACGCTGAGCTCGGTGCCGCTCAGACCCTGGTAGCGCTCGAGCAGTTCCAGCGCCTGCTGCTGGCGCGCCGAACGCAGCTTGGGGGCGCCGTCCACTTTGCATGCGCGCCAGTGCCGTGGCTGCAGGTCCGGCAGCGGTTTGCCTTCGCGCAGCGCGGCGGGCAGCGAGGTCTGCAGGCACAGCCCGATGGGATACAGGTAATAAGTGCTGGCCCACAGATAGAGCGCAAGCAGCGCGGCATCGAGCAGAGGCGCGGCGTCCAGCACCTCGCTGGCCGGACGCAGCTTGGCGGGATCCTGGTCGGTCTCACTGTCGATGCGCACCACGATACCCACCAGTTGCCGGCGGCCGAAGGGCACCTGCACACGCATGCCGGGCAGCGGCAAGGGGCGGTCCGGCGGCGGCAGGTAGTGCAGCAGGCGCCGGAGCGGGCAGGGCACGGCAACGGCGAGATAGCGATCGATGGTGGCTGGCGGACTCAAGAGACTGTGATAACCGTAATGGTCGAGTGTAGCGGTTGTTGAGTGTGGCGACGGCTGGCAATAGTATAGGCTTTGTTACCAAAGGCCATGAGGTTCGGAGCCAATCCACTGCATGCAAACTGACAGTGCCCCCCGCGTCCCCCCTGAATTGCTGCAATTGCGCGACAGCATCGACCGGATCGACGAAGACATACTCAACAGCTTGGCTCACCGTTTCGAAGTGACGATGCAGGTCGGCAGGCTCAAGGCGGCGCACGGCCTGGACTCGGTGGACCCGGTGCGCGAGCAGGAAAAGCTGGCGCGCCTGTGCCAGATGGCCGAGCAGAAGGGGCTCGACAGCCGCTTCGTGCACCAATTGTTCCAGTGCCTGTTCGACGAGGTGGTGCGCAACCATCGCACCTTTCTGGACGAGGCCTGAAACGCACAAGTTGCGGGAAACGCGACTTTTGGTAGAATGCCGCCCCTTTCCGGCCGATCCTGGCGGGAAATTACCAACGAGGCCATGGTGCCGGTAGAGACCGGTGGCGATGGCCCGCACGAGGTCGATCATGAAAGCCAATATCCATCCGAAGTATGAAGACGTGACCGTTACCTGCGGTTGCGGCAATACCTTCAAGACCCGTTCCACCCTGGCGGAGGATCTGCGTATCGACGTATGTTCCCAGTGCCATCCGTTCTTCACCGGCAAACAGAAGATCTTGGATTCCGGTGGGCGCGTGGACAAATTCAACAAGCGCTTCGGTACCCGCAAGCTCTGAGACCAGACACGCACGAACACGAACCGGCAGGCATCCCCTGCCGGTTTTTGTTTGGGCTGGAAAAATTCGGGTTCTTTGGTTTGGTGGAACCCCCACGGCCTTGATCAGTGGCACCCGGCTTCGCTTGGGGGGCTTCAGAAAATACTATCCACTGGGCCGCTCTGGTTTTGCGACGCACCAGGGCGGGTGTTGTTGCCGTTGTTGCTGTAAGGCGGAATTTCCTCTTCCTTGAAGATTTCGAAGAGGGTGTTGGGCTCGCCCGGCGCGGCGCGCAGGCCGGTCTGGCGATTGATGCGCACCGTCACCAGGCCATCCGGCTGTGTCATGGTACTTTCGGGGCGGCCTTCCAGTGCCTGTTTCATGTAATCGATCCAGATCGGCAGTGCCACGGTGGCGGCCTGTTCGTTGCGGCCCAGGTCGTCCGGCTGGTCGTAGCCCACGTACACGGTGGTTTCGATGTCGTGGTTGAAGCCGGAAAACCACAGATCCTTGTTGTCGTTGGAAGTGCCGGTTTTGCCACCCAGGTCGCCGCGGGTGAAAGTGCGGGAAATGGCGCGACCGCTGCCCTCGGTGGTCACCGAATGCAGGATGGTGTTCATGATGTAGGCGGAGCGTGCGTCGATGACGCGTGGAGCGGCCGGCAGGTTTTCCTCGAAGGTCTCCGTGGGCACTTCGTCACCCAGGCTGTCGAACGGGGCATCGGAGGAGGTGGTGATGCCGGCGACGGAAGCGGCGGCAGGTGGGGTAGGCGCGGCGGGGATGTCTTCGCAGTCCGGGCACACGGTGGCGGGCCGGGCACGGAACAGTTCGCCGTCGTTGAAGTTGGTGATGCGGGAGATAAAGTACGGTTCGATTTTGTACCCACCGTTCGCCAGCACGGAATAGCCGGTGGCCATTTCCAGCGGCGGAACGGCGTGGGATCCGATGGCCACCGTCAAGTCGTTGCGTGGAATCTCCTCGATGTTGAAGCCGAAACGGGCGATGTACGGCAGCACCACGTCGTCGCCCAGCGCCTCGTACAGGCGCAGCGACACCAGATTTCTGGACTGGTTCAGCGCGTACTTCAGGCGGATGGGCCCCATGAAGTCGCCCTCGAAGTTCCTCGGGCGATAGTCGGCGCGCGCCAGCGGCGCGTCGTTGATCAGCGTGGCAGCGGTGTAGCCGTTGGCCAGCGCCGCGGTGTACAGAAAGGGTTTGAAGTTGGAGCCCGGCTGACGGCGCGCCTGGGTGACGCGGTTGAAGGAGCTGGCGCCGAAATCGTAGCCGCCGGTAAGCGCCAGGATGGCGCCGTCGCGTGGGGAAAGCGATACCAGGCCGCCGTTGACGGCAGGCACCTGCCCGAGCATCCACTGGCCCTCGGCATCCTGGGTAACGCGGATCAGGTCGCCCACCGCCACCACTTCCGTGGCGCTGCGCGGGGAGGAACCCCAGGCGCTGGAGTTGATGAAGCGCTTGGCCCAGCGGATGCCATCCCACGGCAGCGTGATCTGGCTGCCGTCGCGCATCAGCGCGGTGATGCTGCGTTCCTCCACCTGCTGCACGAAGGCGGGGAACTGGTTGGCCACCGCCGGCGTGTTGGCCAGTATCGCCAGCCATTGGTTGACCGAGCCGTCCGGAGCCGGTTCCATGTGGTTTTCCGGACCGCGGTAGCCGTGGTTGCGATCGTAGCTTTCCAGGCCGTGCGTCAGCGCCTGGTTGGCGGCGATCTGCAGGCGGCTGTCGATCGTGGTGGTTACCTCGAAGCCGTCGGTCAATGCCAGTTCGCCGTAGCGATTGACCATTTCCAGGCGCACCATTTCCGCCACGTAAGGCGCGGAAAGTTCCGGCTGACGGCCGTAGCGGCGCGCGGTTTCCGGGCTGGAGACGGCGGCGTCGTAGTCGACGCGGGTGATCATGCGCTGGTCCAGCATGCGGCTGAGCACCCGGCGCCGTTCCTTGAGCGCGGTGTCCACCGACTGCAGCGGGTTGTAGGCGTTCGGCCGCGGCAGAACGCCGATCAGCGTGGCCACCTCGGACAGGCTGAGATCCTGGATTTCCTTGTCGTAGTACTGGCGCGCCGCCGCCACGATGCCGTAAGCCGATACGCCGAAGAACGTTCGGTTCAGATACAGCTCGACGATTTCATCCTTGGAAAGATCCTGTTCCATTTTCAGCGCCAGCAGGATTTCCTTGAACTTGCGCGAATAGGCGGACTCGCCTTCGAAAAAGAAGTTCTTGGTGACCTGCATGGTGAGCGTGGAACCACCGCCCCAGTCGTTGCCGGTTGCGATGCCGGCCACCGAGCGCAGCAGGCCGAGTGTGTCGACGCCGCTGTGGTGATAGAAGCGTTTATCTTCGCTGGCGATCAAGGCGTTGACTATGATGGGGGGGATCTGGTCGTACTTGATCGGGTTGCTGCGGCGGCTGCCGAATTCGGCGAGCAGCTTGTTGTCCACGGTGTAGATGCGCAGCGGGTTTTCGAGGCGAATGTTGGTGTAGACATCGCGCCCGGGAAGTTTTGGCGACAGATACAGGAAGGCGCTGGTGAACACCATCATGATGCCGCACAGGCCTGCCAGGGCCCACCAGCTCAGAAAGCGACACAACCGCCAGAAGGTTTTCACTGGTATCGACACCGGGTTGTATTGAGGCGAGGAGCGGCATTTTAACCGTTCAGTGCGGCGCAAAGCCATCAAACCGCGTGCAAGCTGCGATATGGATATCACTACGGACCGGGGTCTGGCGCAAGGCGCGCCGCCACGGAGACAGGGAAGGCAGGGGAAGACAAGGAGAGTTACATGGAAATGTTCAAAAGGCGCCGCGCCTTGCTTGGCGTCGATCTCGGCGGCAGCGCGGTGAAACTGCTGGCCTTGCGCCGCCACGGCGACCGTTATCGGCTGACGCACTGCGCCAGTTGCCCGCTGCCCGACGGCGCGATGCGGGAAAAAGCCATTCTTGCCACGGGGGAAATCGCCGCCCAATTGCGCACGTTGCTGGTTTCCCGGCCCGACTTGCCGCGCCGCTGCGCCCTGGCGGTGCCCGGATCCAGCGTCATCAGCCGCCTGGTGGCGCTGGATGCCACGTTGTCCGAACCGGAGCTGCTGGCACAGGTGGAGCTTGAAGCGCAGCAGCACGTGCCGTATCCGCGCGAGGACATATTGCTCGATTGCGTGCCCCGTCCCGATGCGGCTTGCGACCCCGGTCAGCGCATGGTGCTGCTTGCCGCCTGCCGGCGGGATCAGGTGGAAGGGCGCCTGGCCGCGCTGCGGGAAGCCGGCGCCACGGTGGCCGCGGTGGACGGCGAAGCCTGGGCCATGGAACGGGCGTTTGCACTGTTGTGCAGGCAGGGCGCGCTGCAGGCAGCGGGGGTGACGGCAATCGTGGACTGCGGCGCCCAAACCTGCACCGTGCACGTGCTGCGCGAGGGCCGCTCCTTCTACTGCCGAGAACACGCCAGCAGCGCCGCGCGCCTGTCGCGGGATACCGCTCGGTCGCAGGCGCTCGATACCGTTCGCGAAGCGCTGGCGGAGCAGGTGGAACGCGCGCTGCGCCTGTTCTTCGCCTATGGCGAATATCACCAGGTGGACCGGATCGTGCTGGCCGGCGGTGGCGCCACGGTACCGGAATTGGCGCCGCAGGTAGCGCAGCGCCTGGCGGTGCCGGTGGTGCTGGCCGATCCCTTTGCCGCGTTGCGCCTGGATGCGATGCCCGAGGCCGAGGTGGCCACGCTGCGGCAGCAGGCGCCGGCCTGGATGCTTGCCTGCGGCCTGGCGCTGCATGGAGCGTGCGATGACTGACCTCAATCTATTGCCCTGGCGTGCTGCATTACTGGAGCGCCGCACGCGCTGGTTCCTGATTGCCGCCGCAATGGCGGCAGTGCTGGTGTTGGCGTGTGTGCTGGCAGCGCGGTTTCAGGCGCATGGCGAGCTTGCGCGCAGGCAGGCGGCGGTGAGTGCGTTGCAGCAGGAACTGGCCATGCTCGAGACGCAGTTGGACGAGCGCCGCCGCGGGCAGCGGCAGGATGCGGCGCTCACACGGCAGCTGCGCCGCTTCGATGCGATGCACAATGCCCGCATCGGCCTGGTGCATCGGCTCGATGCACTGGCGCGACTCTTGCCCGACAACGCCTGGTTCACCGCCGTGAGCCGCCAGGGCGACAGTCTCGAAATCTCTGGCATGGCGCAGGATGAGGGCAGCGCCGCCGCCTTGATGCGCGGCATCGAGGCATCGCCCTGGTTCGCGGGGCCGGTTGCGCTGCACCTGCAACAGCCGCAACAGGTATCGGGGCAACGGTCGCAAGGGGCAGGGCCGGTATCTCCTTACCGTTTCCAACTGAGCGTGCAACTGGCCGGGGCGGAGGAACTGCCATGAAAGGAATTCAACGCGGCTGGCAGGACTTGCGCGATTTCGACTGGAGTAGTTTGAACGAACCTCAAGAGGCCGGTGGCTGGCCATTGCCGGTGAGAGTACTGGTGGTGGCCGCCATCCTCCTGGGCGGCGCGGGGCTTGGCTATTGGTTGTGTCTGGCGCCACTCTACCGGGAGCAGGCGCAGTGGCAGCGGCAGAAGCAGACGCTGCAGGACGACCTGCGCATCAGCACGGACGCGGTGGCCGCGCTGGCGCAGGTGCAACCGCGCCTTGCGCAGCGCCAGGCGCAGTGGGAGGCAGTGCTGGCCACCTTGCCGCAGGCGGTCGACGTGCCGCTGCGGCTGGAGGAAATCGCCGGGCTTGGGCTTGGCCGCAACCTGACACTGGCACAGTTGCAGATGCAGGCGGTGTTGCCGGGCGCCGCCTATGTGGAGTTGCCGCTGGCCGTGGTGGTGCAGGGCGGTTACCACGCCCTTGCCGGCTTCATGAGCGACCTCGCCGCATTTGCGCCGCCGCTCGCGCTGCGCGACTTCACGCTGGAACCGGGCACGGAACCGCGGGAACTGCGGTTGAGCTTCGATGCGGCGTTGTATCGTCAGCCGCTGCCTGCGGAAGAGCAGGGCTGGGGAAACGCGAGCCCGGACACCGAAACGCTGGACGTTCCCGCCATGCTGCCGCCGCTGCAGAGCCTCGCTCCTTTCCGCTATGCCGCCGCGGGCCTGCGCAATCCGTTCGTGCCACCGCCGGATGCTGTTTCCCCATTGCTTGCAGCGCAGGCCGCGGCACAGGAACCGCTGCCGCAGGAAGTGGAATCGGAACCCCAAGCAGAAGCCGCCGAGTCCGCGCTGCCGCCGGAAAACGCGGAACCGGATGCGCCGCTGTTCACCCGCTACCTCGGCGTCAAGTACGCCGCCGCGCAGGATCTGCTGAAACTGCTGCAGCGCGAGGACGACGATGGCCCAGGGCTGCTTGGCGAGCGCGGCAGTGCCGCGGTGGACACGCGCACCAACACCCTCATCGTGCAGGGCGAAGCGGCAGCCATCGCGGCGGCGGAAGCGTTGTTGGCGCGCCTGGACGTGCCGGTGCGCCAGGTGCTGATCGAGGCGCGCATCGTCAACGCTTCCACCTCGTTCAGCCGCGCGCTGGGCGTGCGCTGGGACCTGATGCGCCGCCAGAGCGGGCAGGTACCGCCGGTGCCAATGCCCGGCGCCGAATTGCTGATGCTGGATCTCGGCCCGCAGGCCGCCACGTCCTCGCTGGCGCTGGGTTATGTCGGCAGCAGCCGTTTGCTGCAACTGGAACTGGCGGCGCTGGAAGCCAGCGGCAACGGCGAAGTGATCGCGCAGCCCAAGGTGGCCACGCAGGATCAGCAGATGGCGCGCATCGAATCGGGGCTGCAGATTCCCTACCAGGCGCAGGCCGGGGGCACCGCCGGCGGTTCCACCACCGAATTCATCACGGCCGCGCTTTCGCTGCAGGTAACTCCGCAGATCACCCCGGATAGGCGTATCATCATGCACCTCGACATTCACCAGGATGCCGTGGTGCCGGGTTCCGGCGCGGTGCCGGCCATTGCCACCAATGCGGTGACCACCCGCGTGCTGGTGAACGACGGCGACACCGTGGTGCTGGGCGGCGTGTTCCGCGACGAGCTGACCACCACCGTGTCCAAGGCACCGCTGTTGGGAGACCTGCCCGTCGTGGGCGGTTTGTTCCGGCGGACCGAAAACAACCAGAGCAAGACCGAGCTGCTGATCTTCATCACACCCTCGATCATCAACGATCTGATGTAAGCTCCCACCCTCGCTCGACCCATACACCCCCGGACCGGCGGCGGCCGGCCACACAAGGGAGTAGCGCATGCTAACGTCTACACGCAATATTTTTCTGATCGGCCCGATGGGCGCCGGCAAGACCACCATCGGCCGGCTGCTGGCGGAGCAACTGTACAAAACGTTTCACGATTCCGACCTGGTGATCGAGGAGCGCGCCGGCGCCGACATTTCCTGGATTTTCGACGTGGAGGGCGAACCCGGCTTCCGCGTGCGTGAAAGCAGCGTGATCGAAGAACTCACCCGGCTCGACAACATCGTGCTTGCCACCGGCGGCGGTGCGATCCTGGCGGAGCAGAACCGCCGCAACCTGCAGGCCAATGGCGTGGTGGTGTACCTGATGGCCACGGTGACCCAGCAGGTGGAACGCACCCGGCGCGATCAGAAACGGCCGCTGCTGCAGAACACCGCCGATCCGCGCGCCAAGCTGAGTTCCCTGATGGAAGCGCGCGAACCGCTGTACCAGGAAATCGCCGACATCAGCATCATGACCAGCCGCCGCAGCCCCCGTGCGGTTGCCTCGGAAATCATTAAAATGCTGCAGCACGAAAATGCCGCCCTCTGACACTTCCCCGCAGGCCTGAACTTCATGCAAACCTTGACCGTCTCCCTGGACGAGCGCAGCTACCCCATCCATATCGGCGAAAACCTGCTCGACCGCGCCGACCTGTTGTTGCCCCTGGTGCGCAGCCGTCAGGTCTGCATCATCACCAACACCACCGTGGCGCCGCTCTACCTGCAGCGGGTGCTGGATCTGCTGGCCCCCTGCGCGCCCGATCATCTGATCCTGCCCGATGGCGAACAACACAAGACGCTGGACACGGTCAGCCAGATCTACGACCACCTGCTGGCGCGCAACTACTCCCGCTCCAGCGTGCTGGTGGCGCTTGGCGGCGGCGTGATCGGCGACATGGTCGGCTTTGCCGCCGCCACCTACCAGCGCGGCGTGCGCTTCATCCAGATTCCCACCACGCTGCTGGCACAGGTGGATTCCTCGGTGGGCGGCAAAACCGGTGTCAACCGCCCCTTGGGCAAGAACATGGTCGGCGCCTTCTACCAGCCGCAGGCGGTGCTGATCGACGTCAACACGCTCGACACGCTACCGCCACGCGAACTGCGCGCAGGCCTCGCCGAAGTGATCAAGTACGGCGTGATCAACAACCGTGAGTTCTACGATTGGCTGCATCAAGCGCTGCCCGCGCTGCTGGCGCGCGACCGCCAGGCCCTGATTCATGCCATCAAGGTCAGCTGTGAAGAGAAAGCTGCCATTGTCGCCGCCGACGAAACCGAAGGCGGCGTGCGCGCCATCCTCAACCTCGGCCATACCTTCGGCCACGCCATCGAAACCGCGATGGGCTACGGCGAATGGCTGCATGGCGAAGCGGTGGCCACCGGCATGGTGATGGCCGCGGATCTGTCGCAGCGCATGGGCCTGCTTGGCGCAGACGATGCGGCGGCCATCCGCCAGCTGCTGGAACGCGCCGAACTGCCGGTCGTCCCTCCCGCGATTGCTCCCGACCGTTTCCTGGCGCTCATGGCCAAGGATAAAAAAGCCGAGCAGGGCGCAATCAAATTCATCCTGCTCGAAGCCATCGGCAAAGCCGTGTTCAACCGCAGCGCGCCAGCCGACGCACTCAGTGCCACTCTGCAGGCAGGCTCTCGACTGGCGCAGGCATAACGCACGCCATTGCGCAACAGATTGATAGCCCTATCTGGTCCGCCACTGGGGCCTCTCCGACGGCGGAACTGTGAAGGAGGTGGGCGGTAGCCCGCCGAGGGCACAGTGCAGCCTATTACGCTGAGGAAAGGCGAACAAAAGGAATGTCGCAAATAACTCACCGGCCAACCCGAAGCATAAAGCAACGTCAGGTGCGGTGGAGCTTCGCTGTCTCCCTCCAAACTATTGGAACATTGGTTCGATAAAGCAACGCACCAAATTAGAGCATTTCATCACCACATAAGTGCAAAAAATCACCATCAAGGTGCAAACCGGAATAAAGCGTTTGACCCCGGTATTTAATGCGTTAAAACTTTTTCAGAAACTTTCTTTCCTATCGTTCCTTATCATTTATAACTGCTTGAAAAACGGCCTGATTCTCTCCATGTGGAATTATGGCAATATGGTTGCCTCATTTTTTTGGCTTGTGTAGAATGGCCGGCCGCCTCGGAAATGTAGGGTAAACCGTGGTGGGCAGCCGGTCTTCGCCTGTGCAACGAATCAACTGAAGGGAAGAAACATGAGCGCTGGTCTCTATCATCCTGACGAGTTCAGGGATAACTGCGGCTTTGGCCTGGTGGCGCACACCGAAGGCAAGGCCAGCCATGATCTTCTGCAGACGGCGATCAATTCCCTGGCGTGCATGACGCATCGCGGCGGCATCGCGGCGGACGGCGTGACCGGCGACGGCTGTGGCTTGTTGCTGCAGAAGCCGGACGCGTTCCTGCGCGCCACCGCGCAACAACTGTTCAACCATCGACTGTCGGACCACTACGGCGTCGGCATGGTGTTTCTCAGCCAGGATGCCGACAAAGCCGCGCACGCACGCAGCGTGCTCGAAGCCGAGTTGCAGGCACAGGGCCTGCCGGTGCTTGGCTGGCGCGAAGTACCGGTGGATGCATCTGTTTGCGGGCGGCTTGCGCGCGAACTCATGCCGCGCATCGAACAGCTGTTCGTCGATGCGCCCGCGCTCGACAAGCGTGAACTGTCGGTCAAGCTGTTCGTGGCGCGCCGCAAGGCCGAGAACCGGCTGGAGGCCGATCCCGATTTTTACGTCTGCAGCCTGTCGCATTCGGTGCTGTCGTACAAAGGCCTGATGATGCCGGCGGACCTGCCGCGCTTTTATCTGGACCTGCAGGACCCAGGCGTGGAAGTGGCGATGTGTACGTTCCACCAGCGCTTTTCCACCAACACGCTGCCGCGCTGGGCGCTGGCGCAGCCGTTCCGCATGCTTGCCCACAATGGCGAGATCAACACCATTCAGGGCAACCGCAACTGGGCGCGTGCGCGCATCAACAAACTCCGCTCCAAAGCGATTCCCGACATCGAGGAAATCGCGCCGGTCGTGAACTTCACCGGTTCCGATTCGTCGTCCATGGACAACATGCTGGAGCTGCTGGTGACCAGCGGCATGGATCTGTACCAGGCGATCCGTTTGATCATTCCGCCGAGCTGGCAGAACCGCGAGGACATGGATGCCGCCCAGCGCAGCTTCTATATGTATGCCTCCATGCACATGGAAGCGTGGGACGGTCCGGCCGGCGTGGTGCTCACCGACGGGCGCTATGCCGTGTGCGTGCTCGACAAGAATGGCCTGCGTCCTTCGCGCTGGGTGCTGACGCGCAACGGCTATCTCACCGCGGCGTCCGAGATCGGCGTCAATGCGTACGCGCCGGAAGACGTCGTGGCGAAAGGCCGCGTGGGGCCGGGACAGATGCTGGTGGTCGACACCGAAGAAGGCAGAATCCTGCACACCAACGATGTGGACGACTATCTCAAGGTGCGCCAGCCCTACGCCAAATGGGTGCAGGCGCATACCAGCTTCGTCGAGTCCACGCTGTCGGAGGAAGCGCCCACGCTGCAGCCGCTTGCCGACGACGAGTGCGAAACGCACATGAAGATGTTCCAGGTCACCTTCGAGGAAATCGACCAGGTGCTGCGTCCGCTGGCCGAGAAGGGCGCCGAAGGCACCGGCTCGATGGGGGACGATACGCCGATCGCCGTGCTGTCACGCCAAGTGCGCCCGCTCTACGATTATTTCCGCCAGCAGTTCGCCCAGGTGACCAACCCGCCGATCGATCCGTTGCGTGAAAGCATCGTCATGTCGCTGGAAACGCGCATGGGCCGCGAGCTGAACGTGTTCGAGGAAACGGCGGCGCACGCGGACCGCATCATCCTGCATTCACCACTGCTGTCGCCGAACAAGTATCACAACCTGCACTGCATGCAACGGCCAGGCTACGACGCGGCCGACATCGCGCTCGACTATGATCCCGCCATCGGCCTGGAGCAGGCGCTGCGCATGGTGTTGCAGGAAGCCGAGCAGGCGGCGCGCGCCGGCAAGGTATTGCTGTTCATTTCCGAGCGCATGCCGCCGCGCGGCACACTGGTGATTCCGGCGCTCTTGGCCACCGCCGCGATCCATCATCACCTGAGCGTGCGGGGCTTGCGCTGCGACACCAACCTGATCATCGAAACCGCAAGCGCGCGCGATTCGCACCAGATCGCCTGCCTGGTGGCCTACGGCGCCACGGCGGTATATCCGTATCTGAGCTATGACGTGCTCGAGCGCATGGCCAGGCAGCAGACCATCGCCATGGACGCGATGACGGCGCACAAGAACTATCGCAAGGGCATCAACAAAGGGCTGATGAAAATCATGTCCAAGATGGGCATCAGCACCATCAGTTCCTATCGCGGTTCGCAGCTGTTCGAAATCGTCGGCATTGCCGATGAAGTCACCGCGCTGTGCTTCCCCGATTCGCTCAGCCGCATCGGCGGCGCCAACTTCACGCACCTGCAGAACGACCAGGAGCAGTTGGCGCACGAAGCCTGGCTGCCGCGCCGGCGCATTGCCCAGGGCGGTTTGCTGAAGTTCATCCACGGCGGCGAATACCACATGATCAATCCCGACGTGGTGACCACCATCCAGGATGCCGTGCGCAGCGGCGACTACGAGCAGTACCGCCGCTTCGCGCAACTGGTGGACAACCGTCCCGTTTCCGCGTTGCGCGATCTGTTCGGCGTGCGCGAGGCCGACGTACCGCTGCCGCTGGACCAGGTGGAACCGCTGGAAGACATCCTCATGCGCTTTGATTCCGCCGGCATGTCGCTTGGCGCGCTGTCGCCCGAAGCGCACGAAGCGCTGGCGCAGGGCATGAACCGCTTGGGCGGACGCTCCAACTCGGGCGAAGGCGGCGAGGATCCGGCCCGCTTCGGCACCGACAAGATGAGCAAGATCAAACAGGTGGCTTCCGGGCGCTTCGGCGTCACGCCGCACTATCTGGTCAATGCCGAGGTACTGCAGATCAAGATCGCGCAGGGCGCGAAACCGGGCGAGGGCGGCCAGTTGCCGGGCAGCAAGGTGAACGAACTGATCGCGCGCCTGCGCTATTCGGTGCCTGGCGTCACGCTGATTTCGCCGCCGCCGCATCACGACATCTACTCCATCGAGGATCTGGCGCAGCTGATCTTCGATCTCAAGCAGGTCAATCCCGAGGCCATGGTGTCGGTGAAACTGGTGTCCGGCCCCGGTGTCGGCACCATCGCCGCCGGCGTGGCCAAGGCCTATGCGGACCTGATCACCATTTCCGGCCACGATGGCGGCACCGGCGCCAGTCCGCTCACGTCGATCCGCTATGCCGGCACGCCGTGGGAAATCGGCCTGAGCGAAGTGCAGCAGGCGCTGCGCGCCAACGACCTGCGCGCCCGCATCCGCCTGCAGGCGGACGGCGGCCTCAAAACCGGGCTGGACGTGGTAAAGGCGGCGATTCTCGGCGCGGAAAGTTTCGGCTTCGGCACCATTCCGATGGTGGCGCTTGGCTGCAAATACCTGCGCATCTGCCACCTGAACAACTGCGCCACCGGCGTGGCCACGCAGAACAAGGAACTGCGCGACGAACATTTCATCGGGCAGGCGGAGATGGTGATGAACTACTTCCGCTTCGTGGCCCAGGACACGCGCCAGTGGCTGGCACGACTCGGTATCGGCAAGCTGGTGGACCTGATCGGGCGCACCGATCTCTTGCAGCGTTTGCCGGCGCAGACCGAAAAACAGGCCAACCTGGATTTGTCGCGCCTGTTGACCAACGACCTGGTACCCGCCGACAAACCGCGCTATTGCCAGATCACGCGCAACCCGCCCGCGGATCGCGGCGAGCTGGCGGAACGGATCGTGGCGGACGTGTTGCCGGCCATCGAAACCAAGAGCGGCGGCATATTCAACTACAAGGTCAAGAATTTCAATCGCTCCATCGGCGCGCGAGTGTCCGGCGAAATTGCCAAACGCCACGGCAACCAGGGCATGGCGGACGCGCCGATCACGCTGCATCTGTCCGGCTCCATCGGCCAGAGCTGGGGCGTGTGGAATGCCGGTGGCCTCAACATGCACCTGGTGGGCGAAGCGAACGACTACGTGGGCAAGGGCATGGCCGGCGGC
>DATMFX010000462.1:0-3495 GCA_035555995.1 Hyphomicrobiales bacterium
GGAATGGTCGTCCAGGCGCAGGCTCCATAGTTGCATGCCGGTCTGCGCGTCCACCGCGTAGACCCAGGCCTGGCGGTCCACGAAGAACACTGCCTGCCCAATGCTGCCGTCGGCGTAGGTGTAGGAACCCACCGACACCGCGCTGCGCAGGCCGGCGTGGGCCTGGAAGGTCCAGTAGGTGCAACCGCTTTTGGCATCGAGCGCATAGAGGGCGCCGACCTGCGAACCGACGAAAAGTCGGTCGCCGATGACCACCGGCTGGCTGCGCGGCTGGCCTTCCTGCGGTAGCCCGTAGGCCCATTTGAGCTTGAGGCGCGGCAGATCGGCGGCGGCGATGCCGCCCGCGGCCAGATCCTGGAAGCGATTGTTGCCCTGGCTGGGACTCCAGCCGTTCCATTGGGCGGCGCTGGCGAGGTCGACCGGCGGCGGTGCCGTGCTGCACAGGCCGTCGCGTATCACCAGGTCGCGTTCCTCCAACACCTGGCCGCTGAGGAATTCGGCGATGGCGGCGCGCTGCGCCGGTGCCAGCGCCGCACCCTGCGGGGCCATGCGTCCATCCTCCAGTGCCTGCACGATGTAGTGCGGCGGCAGCGTGGTGAGCACGTCGTGCCGTGGCATGCGCGGGTCCTGGTTGGGGTCGCGGTGGCAGGTGGCGCAATCGGCTTCGTACAGGGATTCGCCAAGCGCCAGGGTTTCAGGGGAGGGAACCGGCGCGTCATTCATGCGATCGGGCAATGCCGGCGGCTGCGCCGGCGCCGGGTTTGAAGCCAGCATGGCCAGCAGCAGGCTGAGCGCCAGGGAGCGTGCGGTGCGCTGCGAAAGGCAGGGTTTCATGATTCCCCTCAACGATTCCTGTCATTGGCTGTTGTTATTGTGAGTCGTCGGACCGGGAAGCCGGCCAAGAACATGACCGGGTACAGTAGCGAAAAACTTTCCATACGAGCAGGGAGTGGGTCCTATCGCAACGGGAAAATATCCCGAAAACGACATCATGCCTCAGAATGTTGTGGCGGTAGCGCCGGTGGCGTTTCGCCGGGGACGGCACGCCACAATAAAAAACCGCCGGAGCCGGTCTGTTTACGATGCTGGGGTGTTGGAATGAACGGAGAGAAAACCATGACGAGCCATGCGAGGGGGAAGAAGTGGATACCGGGGCTGTTGATCCTGCTGCTGGGCGCGGGATCGCTGCAGGCCCAGAACAACGTGCTGTTCCTGGACGGCGGCTATACGGAGCTGTGCGCCAACCTGGCCAAGCGCGACGACGATCCGACCAAGATCGCCATCACCGGGTCGCGCCTGGAACATCCGCCGATCGAGATTTGCTCCCGGGCCATCCGGGAGGAAAGCAGCGCCCGGTTCCTGAGGGCGCGCAACTACAACAACCGCGGCGTGCTGTATTTCGCGCAGGGCGCGCTGGCGCAGGCGCAGGCGGACTTCGAGCAGGCGATCATGCTGCAGGATGAGCTGGCGCGCGCCCACATCAATCTGGGCTATACGCTGGTGGCGCAGGAGCGTTGGAATGAGAGCATCGCGCCGCTGACGCGCGGCATCGAGCTGGGGGCGGAAGACCTGCCGAAAGCCTATTACAACCGCGGCATCGCCTTCGAGGAAACCGGCCAGGTGGCCTCCGCCTATCGCGATTACCAGATGGCGGCGGAGCTGGCGCCCGACTGGGAAGCGCCGCGCCAGGAACTGTCGCGCTTTTCAGTGCGCCGGGGCGCTGCGGACGGCGGCTAGTCCGCTACCCCTTCGTCGGACTCGTTGAAAACGTGCTTGAGGTGCAACCGCGAGAGCATGATGCGCAGGGGAGGGGAGGCACGCAGGGCTTGCCGGCGTTGCTTGCCCGGGACTTTCTCTGCGCTTTGGCCGGTTTGCACTTTTCTTGATATGAACCGAACCGTCCGGTTTCGGATTGTATAAAGGGAAGTGCTTGACTGCCAGAATCAAGATTCCATAATCCGGTTCCGAGGGGAGAAAAAAGAGGAAACTGGTGGCGGTGTCCTGTCCGGACAAAGCTGTCATATTTGCTCGCAAGCGCTGATTCCGCTGTCTGCGCCTGGCCGTCCGGAGCCGGCTTCTGCCAATTCCACTTCTGCTCGCTTCCTTCCGATCGCCGTAGCCATGCCTGCAGGGCGATGCGTCGAAAATTAAAAAAATCACAAAGAGGAAGCTTGATGAAACACGCATCAACGACGTTCAAACACAAGACCATGGTCTTGGCCATCGCGGCGGCGGGCATGCTCAGCGAGCCACTGTTCGCGCAGCAAAATCTCGAAGAAATCCAGGTAACCGGCACCCGCATCCGCGCCACCGACGGCATGGTGACGCCGACGCCGGTTACGGCGATGACGGTGAGCGAGTTGCAGAGCTTCCAGCCCTCATCCACCGTGTCTGAACAACTCGATGCGCTGCCGCAGTTCTTCCAGACGCAAACGGCCCAGCGTGGCGGCCAGACACTCTTCGGCGACGCCTCCGGCAGTTATCTCAATCTCAGGGGCATGGGCAAGCAGCGCACGCTGGTGTTGTTCGACGGTTCCAGGGTGGTGCCCGCCGACCGTGCCAGCTCGGTCAACGTCGACAACTTTCCCACTGCGCTGATCCGTACCGTCGACGTAGTGACAGGCGGCGCTTCCGCCGCTTATGGAGCGGATGCGCTCGCCGGCGTGGTCAACTTCGTGCTCGATCGCGAATTCGAGGGATTGAAAGTCAGTGCCGGAACCGGTGTCACCGAGTTCGGCGATGGCGCCAACTGGAATTTATCGGTGGCGGCGGGCAGGCAGATCAATGACAAGCTGCACGTCATCGGCTCGATCGACGCCAGGAGGATCAACGAGATCTACCGGCAACCGCACGAATTGGACAACTTCGCCAGTTGGGGGTTCGTCACCAACCCCGAGTGGTCGCCGGGAGCGCCGCCCGGCGTGCCCCGCCAGATCACGATGCCCTACGTCCATTCCACGGTTTACACGCCCGCGGGTCTGATCGACGCCCCCGGCTTTTCGCTCGACCGCTATACCTTCACCGGCGACGGCCTGGGGGTCAGGCCTTTCGTCCGTTCGGAGATTTCCAATGTTGGCGGGGCCGGCGCCACCAATACGCAATCCGGTGGCATCGAGGGGGATATCGCCATGCGCGCCTTCGATGGGGGGCCCTCCGGCAATGCCGTGGACCAGCTGTCTACCTTTGCCGCGCTGAAGTACGAGTTCTCCGACAACTTCAGCGTGTTCGCCCAGGTGATGAGCGGCAAGACCGCCTCGGAACAGTCCGGCCGGCGCGGCTTGCCACACCTGCAGACGAATACCTGGGCCGGCACCGTCTATATCGACAACGCCTACCTGCCGGAAAATGTCCGCAGCGCGATGATCGCGGAGGGCCTCGATTCCTTCCGCATCCACAAGCTGGGCCAGCTGCGCGGGCCGGGCATCAGCAACTACTACGATCACCGCGGCAACGAAGACACCAGCAAGATGTTGTCCGGAACCGTCGGTTTCGATC
>DATMFX010000463.1:0-11038 GCA_035555995.1 Hyphomicrobiales bacterium
GATGGGTTTCGATGCCGAGCACGCGCAACTGCCGCAGCGCCTCGATGCCGTAGACGATGCCCGAAGCCCCGCTGATACCCACGATCAGGCGCTTGCAGGATTGTTGCGTCGCTTTCATGTAGACTGCCGCTCCCCAAATCGGGCCATTGTACATGCCACTCTTCCGCCTCAACGACATTCAGCTCGCCTACGGTACCCAGGTGCTGCTGGACAAGGTCAACCTGACTATTCAGCCCGGTGAACGCTGGGGCCTTCTGGGTCGCAACGGCGCCGGTAAATCCACGTTTCTCAAGCTGCTGAGCGGCAGCGTCAAGGCGGACGGCGGCGAATTCTGGCAGCAGCCGGAAATCCGCGTGGCCTACCTGGACCAGGAATTGCCCGCGCCAAGCGAGCAAACGGTGTTCGACTACGTGGCCGATGGCCTGAGCGAGGCCGCCAGCCTGATCAAGACCTTCCACAGCCTCATCGAGCAGGAGCCCAGCGCGGACGTGCTGCGGCAGCTGGAAGTGGTGCAGCGCGAAATCGAAGCGAAGAACGGCTGGACCCTGCAGCAGCAGGTGGAAAGCATCATCAGCGCGCTGGCGCTGCCGGCGGACAAGCGCATGCGCGAGCTGTCGGGCGGCTGGGCGCGGCGGGTGGCGCTTGGCCGCGCGCTGGTCAACGATCCGGACGTGCTGCTGCTCGACGAGCCCACCAACCATCTCGACATCCCCGCCATCGAATGGCTGGAAAAACAATTGCAGAGCTATCGCGGCGCCGTGGTGGTCATTACCCACGACCGTCACTTTCTGCAGCAGGTGGCCAACCGCATTCTGGAGCTGGACCGCGGCCGGCTCCGCACCTGGCAGCATGACTACCGCCGTTTTCTCGAATTCCGCGACCAGCAGCTCGACGCCGAGGCCAAGGCCAACCAGGAATTCGACAAGAAGCTGGCGCAGGAAGAAACCTGGATCCGCCAGGGCATCAAGGCGCGCCGTACCCGCAACGAAGGCCGCGTGCGCGCGCTCGAGGCCATGCGCGATGAATACAACAAGCGCCGCAACGTGGAAGGCAAGGCCTCCATGCAGCTCAATACCGCCGTGCAGTCGGGCAAGCTGGTAATGGAGCTGGAAGGCATCACCCAGCGTTTCGGCGAGCGCGAAGTGATCCGCAACTTTTCCACCGTGGTGCAGCGCGGCGACAAGATCGGCCTGTTGGGCGCCAATGGCAGCGGCAAGACCACGCTGCTCAAGATCATGCTTGGTCAGCTCACACCGACCGAAGGCCGCATAAAGCTCGGCACCAAGATCGAACTGGCCTACTTCGACCAGATGCGTGCCGAACTGGACCCCGAAAAAAGCGTGCGCGACAACCTGGCCGAGGCAAGCGACTACGTGGAGATCAACGGCAAGCCGCGCCACGTGATTTCCTACCTGCAGGATTTCCTGTTCACGCCCGACCGGCTGCGCCAGCCGGTCAAGGCGCTGTCGGGCGGGGAACAGAATCGCCTGATTCTGGCCCGTTTGTTCAGTAAGCCCGCCAACCTGCTGGTGCTGGACGAACCCACCAACGATCTCGACATGGAAACGCTCGAGCTGCTCGAAGAGCTGCTACTGGATTTTCCCGGCACGCTGCTGCTGGTGAGCCATGACCGTGAATTTCTCGACAACGTGGTGCAAAGCTGCATCGTGTTCGAAGGCAACGGCAAGGTGCGGCGCTACGTGGGCGGTTATCGCGACTGGGCGGCGCGGGGCGGCAGTTTCGCGGATGAAAGCGCTGCGCCCGAGCCAAAACCGGCAAAAGCCCCCGCGGTGCGCAGTGCCGAGCCGTCGACGCCGGCGCGCGCGAAGCTGTCGTACAAACTGCAGCGCGAATTGGAACGCATCCCCAAGGACATCGAAATCGCGGAAAAGCGTATCGTGGAATTGGAACGGGAAGTGGCGGATCCGACCTTCTACCAAAAAACGCACGCTGAAACCGAGCCGGTATTCCAGGCGCTCAAAACCGAACAGGACAAACTTGAGACACTGTTCGAGCGCTGGCAGGAATTGGAAGCCGGCGGCTAGCCTTCTAAGATAATCTCCAAGCCTGGCAGTTCTGTGGCTATGAACTATCTGTGGCCATGAACTAGTAGTGCAGTGCCTGTAGCGGCGCGCGCAGTATGAACTTGTCCACCGCCAACAGCAGCGCCGGCACCGTACCGATCAGGTAGAGCGACTGGCGCTGGTACAGCGCGATGCCGATGAACAGCCACGACAGCAGGATCCAGGTGATGAGCGCCAGCAGGCCCTGGCGCAAGTCCAGAAAACTGCGGCGTTCGCACAACCGGCAGGTGGCCGGGGCGAACAGCGAGCAGAGTTTCTGCAGCGAAGTGATGCCTGGGTGATGGCAGTGGGGACATTCATGCATGGGATCGCTTCTCGCGCCAGGGCGCTGTCGTGGTCGGGGTGCTTGATTCCGATCAAGCGCGCGTTTGTGGTGCGGTGTAATACTGTGCCGGCATCACCTCCAGGAGGTACCTGGCATGAACAACTCAGAACAACGCATTTTCCTAAGATTGGCAGGCGCTCTGGTGGGCATGATGGTGTTACTGATCGTGCTCAGCATGGCATTGGCCAGCTGGCTCCAATGATACCGGATCAGTTGGTGATCTTGACCCACTCACCGGCCTGCGGTTCCCCGGCGGGGTAGTCGCTGTTCATCAACCGCAGCATTTCCTCGGGAAAACCGGGAATGCGGCTGCGTCTTGCCAGGTCCGCATAGCGCACCTGCCCCTCCGCTTGAATCCATGATATCTGGATCGGGTTGGCGAAAATTCCTTCGTTGCGGGCAATCGGGCGAAAGCTGCGGATGGCGTTCAGCTGCGCATCGTCGAAACCATTTCCCTGCCCCGCGCCCGTGAACACGTAGGCGCGCGGGCCGTAGTAGATCACCGCGAGGCGCTCGCCGCTTTGCGGATCCAGCCCGGTAAAGCCGCCCAGTCCGAACTGGGCCAGCGTTTCGGTTTGCCGCAGGTCGGCGATGCCGAGGCGTTCGCGGATGAAAAGCCGCGGCTCGATGGCCTCTTGCAGCCGCAGCACTTCCACCTTGAGCGTGGCCGCCTGCTCCGGCGCGGTGGCGGTAACCGTGGTGGGCGTTTCCTCCAGGGCCCAGTCTTCCGGAAACACCATGGTGTAACCGAGCAGCGTCTGGTAATAGCGGTTGCGGCCAAGCGCGCCGGTCATGTTCTGCAGCGAGGGACCCACCACCAGGCCGCTGGTTTTCTCGCGGAACAGCGCCGGATCCACGTTGACGGTGCCAAGGGCAGACACGTCGGCGGCCTGCGCCACCGCCTGCTGCAGGCGCGTATCGTTGCGCGGGTGGGAGGCGAACAGGCCGTGGTAGGCCGGCGCGCGGTTGCTGGTCTTTTTCATGAAGTCTTCATGGTTCTTGAGCACTTCGATCACCTGCACCATGGCATTGGCGTCATAGCCGGCCTTGCGCAGGTATTGTGCGCCCAGGCCGTCGGCTTCCAGCTCCATTTCGCGGCCATAGCCGCTCACCAGCGCGCCGCCGAACAGGTTGGCGGTGTCGCCAAGCACGGAAGTGCCGGTGGTGACCACCGAGGCCACGGTGGCGGCGGTGGACACGATGCGCGCGGTGCGGCCGGCGGTTTGCTGGCGCACGGCGTGGCGCGCGGTGATGTGGCCGATCTCGTGCCCAAGCACGGCGGCAAGCTGGTCTTCGGAACTGAGCAGCGTCAGCAGGCCGCGGTTGATGTACACGTAGCCGCCGGGCAGGGCGAAGGCGTTGATGTCGGGACTGTCGATGACGGTGAAGTGATATTCCAGCTCCGGCGCGTGTGAAATGGCGGCGAGCCGCTGCCCCACTTGCTCGACGTAGGCGGTCAGTTTTTCGTCCTGGTACACCTGGGCCGCCTGCATCAGCTTTTCATGCTCTTCCTTGCCGATGCGCAGCTCGCTGTCCTTCGACATGAGCACGAAGTCCATGCCGCCGGTGGGATTGCTGGCGCAGCCGCCAAGCAGCAGCGCCAAGCCCAGCATCGCCGCACCCGCCAGGGGCCGCGGCGAAAAGCGGCGGGGCGGCACGCCTGCCGAAGGCCGCAGTGCGGGCCGGGGGAATGGCAACCCTGCCCGGGACTGCGGCAACGATCGGCGGAAGGGAGGGAAAGCGCGTCGCATGATGAGCGGGGCTCCGGAGCGTGGGCGGGCTCAGCCGCCGTTGAGGAAGGAGCGCAGCTGCCGGCCAAGGCCGTTGCAGGCGTTGGCCTCCACCCGGGCGATCAGCGGAATCGGCACCACCAGCGCCGGCATGTAGGATTGCCCGTTGGCGTCGGTGCTGATGGAACCCACCGTGGTCAGCGTGTCCATGTCCCAGATCTCCGCTTCGAAATTGGCGTCGTCCTGCCAGGTGCCGAAACCGAAACATCCGCCGCCGCCCGGCCCCACCGCGCAGGAAATGGTGCCGGCCTGTTCGCTGCGCTGGGTCACGCCGTCCACCCACACGATGTATTCGATGCCGTATTCCTCGATGCGCTGCTTGGCCACGTCGATGTCCATCAGCTCCTTGAGGTGGCTGGTGCGCATCGGCGCGGTGCGCGGTTCGAAGAATGGAAACATGGCGTCGAGAAATTCCCGCTCCGGCACCACGGTGATGCCGTCCCGGCCGGAGGAGACGACGTTGGCCACGCAGTTGACGAAGCTGCCCTCGGTTTCATAGTTGTTGCTCTGGCGCCGCCCCAGAATCACGATCTTGTCGCCGTTGCCGATGGTAGTCTGCCCCTGGCGGAATTCGTCGATTTCCGTGGTGGTGCAGGCCTGCAGCAGCACCAGGCTGCAAAGCACCGGAAGGGACGGCGTGAATCGGCGGGGCAGCTTCATGACCGTGGGCTCGTGGCATCAGGGAATAGAGTCGTTCTCGCGCAGCCATTCGTCGATGCCCGCGACGCCCGCGAACCCCAGGCTGAGGCTGGCGGCCAGATCCCGCATGGCCACCGTGGCGGCATCCTTCACGCCCGCATCGACGCTTTGAAAGTTTTCATCCGGCGACTTGCCGTAGGCGGTCATGACCCAGTCCGCGATGTAATCGCCGTTGGCCTTCGACAGGCGCATGTTGTACTTCAGCCAGATTTCGTAGACGTTCAGCTTGGTCTTGCTTGGCAGGCCAAGCTGGAATTCCTCCAGCACCGGCACGAACACCGCATCGAGCTGCGGGTTGGCGCCCACCATCTCCAGCGTGTCCAGCTGCACCACGCTTTCGAACATGGCCGGCAGCACGGTATTGAACAGCTGCACCTGGGCGGCGCCGCTTTCGATGATGTATTGATCCTCGCCGGATTCGTCGTCGGTTTCCACGTAGGAAAAACTGCGCAGTTCCTCCGGGTAGTAGACGCCCACCGTCAGCGGCAGTTTGCGCGTGAGCGGCGCGGGATAGTTGCCGCTCAGCGTGATGGTGGAAACGGAACAGGCGGCGCAAAGCAGGGCGAGGCACAACGGCACGAGCGCGTGGAGGCGGCGGATGTAGGCTGGCCTGTGTGCCTGGAACATGGTCTTCGTGTCTGCCTGCTGCCGTTATGGGGTAACGCGGCCAAACCCGACCGGGGTGGTCATCTTACGCCGCTTTCAGGTGGCTTCAATATACCCTGCTTCGATAAAAAACATTGCTGCAACATCGCTGCAAAAAATTGCCGGGAGCAATTTTTCGCGCTGCGGCAGCAGCCATGGATGGCACGCCATAAAAAATAGGCGTCAATAAAAATCCTTCAGGCCGACGAAAGTGCCGCCGTTGCGCCGCGCCAGTTCGCGCATCAGCGTGGCGAAGCGGATGCCGGTGGTCTGGTAGCGGCGCGGCTGCGAAAAATACACGGGAAAGCCAATGCCATGGATGCGCACCAGCCGCTCGCCGTTGGGGCCGGCGCTGTTGAGCCGTTCCACGGTTTCGATCACGTCGCTGATGGAGCGCCCGGTGAATTCGTCGCCAAGCACGTACAGGCTGATCTTCTTGCCGGGTTCGTGGAAGGTGCGTATCGCCGCCACGATGCCCTCCACCGGGCTGGAATCGCTGAAGGGATTCCAGGTGCGCAGCCGCTGCATGATCGCCTGGCGCCGCGCCGGCGAATCCTCGATCCAGGTGCCGCGATAGCTGGAGAACAGGTAGTCGCCTTCGTCGCTCATCACCTGGATGCCCTTGAGCGCGGGGTAGATGTCCAGCGTTTCCCGCATCACTTCCAGCATGCGCGTCCAGGCGTAGTTGAACATGCTGCCGGAGGTGTCGATGATGAAGATCACGTATTCGCTGTCCACCGGCACGCCGCCCACCGAATTGGTGTCCACCTGCGCGGTGAGGTCGGCCTGCAGGCGCCGCATCTCGTCGGTGAGCTGCTGGCGGGCGCGGCCAAGCTGGCCCTGCAGTTGCTCGAATTCGCTGGAGGTGGTGGCGGAGGCGTTGACGCTGCGCTGCAGTTCGCTGAGTTCCACGCGCAGCCGCGCCACGCGCGTGTTGTACTGCGAAAGCTGCTCGTGCTTGGCGTTCAGTTCGCGGTCCAGCAGGTTGGTTTCACCGCGAATGGCGAAGAGCTGCCGCTGCAGATCGAGCACTACGCCGGCGGTGGGCGTTTGTGCCAGTTCCAGCGCGGCCTGGCTGTCGTCGGGCGATACCTTCGAAATCATGATCAGCAGGATGATGGCCCCGAAGCCACAGCACATGATGTCCAGGAAGGACATCGTGAAGGAATCGGCGTCGCGTCTTCTGCGTCTGGCCATGGCGTCTTACCTCAGGGCCAGTCGTCGGAAGGAATCATGAAGGAACCGCCGGTGCGCAGCGCCAGTTGCCAGTACAGCGCCGGCGCCATCGGATCGCCTTCCAGCGGGGCCATGATGACGTTGACCGGAATGCCCGCAGGCAGTTCCCGCACCGCGCGGTCGAACAGTTCCTCGCGCTGGCGGCCTGTCACCGTGCCCGCGTTGCTGCCGCGGCTGCCGAGCGTGGGCAGGCCGTCGGTGATCAGGTAGATGTTGTCGGGCAGCGGGTCGAGCAGCTTGACCGCGGTGAACAGCGTTTCCAGGTTGGTGCCCTCGCTGGGCACGGTCTGCGCCAGCAGGTCGACGGCGTTCTGCAACTGCGGCTCGTCGGCCACTTCCAGCCAGCGGCCGTCGGTGCCGGGCAGCAGCGCGCGTGTCTGGTTGTTGAAGGTGTAGATCTGGTACTGGCTCGGCGGCGGCAGGCGTGCGGTGAGCCAGTCCACGGTGCGGCGCACCTGCACCCATTTGCGCGCGTTCAATTGCTGATCCACCGGCATGTTGCGGCGGCGGATGATGTTGACGATGGTGGCGTCGAGCATGCTGCCCGAAACGTCCACCAGGATCAGGATGCGGCTGCCGCCCAGGATCAGCCCGGTGAGGTACTGGCGGTTGCCGTCGCCCATGAAGGCGCGGATGTCGTTGCCGCCCGCATCGCTGGCGGCGGCGCGCAGGCGTTCCACTTCCTCTTCCAGCGATTGGATGTCGGCCTGCAGGCGCGCGATCACTTCCTGTTCCGTGAGCGTGGAATCCTCCACGCTGGCCAGTTCTTCGCGGCGGGTGTTGAGTTCCTCCTCGATGCGGCGCGCCAGGCCCTGCGCTTCCACTAATTGTTGGTCGACGTCGGAAATCGTGTTGCGTACCCGCACCAGCGCGTTCTGCCCGCTCTGGATGTCCTGATCGAGCAGCGCCACCTCCGCGTTCGCCTGGTCGGTGACAGGCGGCAGCGGATCGGGCGCATGGTGCATCAGCATGAACAGCAGGATCACCGCGCCGAAACCGCAGGAGATCACGTCCAGAAAGGACATGCTGATCGGATCCACCGCGCGCTTGCGCCCGGCTGCGCCGCTCATGCGCCCTCCACCACGATCAGGTGCAGGCTGGGGCCGTCACGGCCGAGCTGCAGGCGATCGCCCACTACCAGCATCTGGCCATTGAGTGCGGGGGCATCGTTGTAGCGCACGGGCTCGCTGGTGTGCAGCTCGAGCTGCACGCCCCTGGCGCTACGCAATAGCGTGACTGCGCCGCTGAACGCCGTGCGGCCAAGCGGCACGATGCGCGCGCTTGCCAGTGTCGGCGGTGGTTTGCCCAGGCTCAGGCGGCCGGGCGGCAGCAGCATGGCGCGGTGGTCGAACAGCACGTGGGTGGGCACTTTCGGCTGCGGCGCCGGCGTGGCGCGTGCCGCGGCACCCTCCAGCGGCAGCCGGGTGATGAGCTGCAACTGGTCCGGCGCGCGGCGAATGTGCGGCAGATATTGCAGGCAGGCGCGCAGCGCGGCGTCTTCCTCCAGCGCGATCAGGCCGTGAATGTGGCTGGAAAGGCCTGGCAGGTTCAGTTGGCTGGCACTGGCGTGCAACACCGTGCCGGGATTGCGCAGTTCATCGAGCGCCTGCGCCACGCGCAGAAAATGGCCGCGTACCCGCTGTTCGAAATGCTCGAACGTCAGGCGTGCCTGCTGCACGCTGCCTTTGAGGTTGATCTCGCACAGCACTTCGTCATGCGTCTGGCTGGCGGCGATCCAGCCGGGCAACTGGTCCACCAGAAACTGTTCGGCCTCGGCGTCGCGGCGCGGGTCGAAGCGGCTCTGGCGGATGAATTCGTCGGAGATCAGATTGATCCAGGCATCCTGCAGCGCCACCAGGCCGGTGGCCGGCACCGCCATGACCCGCTCGCGGCGCAGTTGGCCCTCCACGCGGCGCAGGTGGGTCAGCAGCGTCTGGTGCAGTTGCAGGTCGATGAGGATGCAATCGTCCGCGGGGCTCGCGGCAGCCTGCAGCAGCGCCAGGTCCACCAGGCCGACGGTGGCGAATGCGCATTGCCGCGCAATACCGAGCAGCACCGCCAGCTGTTCGCGGCTGTAGCTGCCGGGTACGCCAAGCACGGCGTCGTCCAGGCCAAGCGGACGGGTGAGCTGGTCGAGCTGGCGGTGGGCCAGGTCGGCGGCGTGGCGGAACTGCTTGTGCTTGAGCGGTAGCGGATCCAGGTTCAGTTGCGCCCAGAACTGGTTGAAGCAATGGCGCGGATGCAGCCGCGCCTGCAGGCGCGCGGCGTCGCCGAATACCACCGTGTCGTTGGCCAGGCACACGTAGCCGGGCTCGCGGGCAAGCAGGCCGTTGGCGTTGCGCACGCACAGCGCATGATCGCGCAGTTCGATCAGGCTGACGCTCATGATGACGCCCCCTCTGCCGGGCGGGCACTGGCGGGGAGCGGGGGACTGCGCGGGGCCATGGAACGCTTCTCTTTAAATGTCGACGGGAAAGGACACGGACAGATCCTCGGAAACCTGCACGCTTGGCACGAAGGTGTCGTTGCTGTCGGCCGGCGGTGCGGTGGCGGCCGCGGCTTCCGCGGCGCGGATTTCCTCGGCCAGCGCGGCATCGCGCTCGGCAGTGCTCATGGTTTCGGTGTCAGCGGCGTCCGCATCCGTTTGGGTTTGTTGCCCCGGCGTGGGAGCGGGCGCCGGCTCGGCGGCGATCGACGGCAGGCTGGCGCCAAGCGCCAGCAACCACGACAGCGCCAGCAGCCACGGCAGTCTCGCGATGAAACACAGACGTGACATTGGTCATTCCCCCAGGTAGCGCGCCACGCGGAACCCCACGTCGTCGCGCGACTCGTTGTTGTAGTCGCGGAAGGACAGGCGCAGTTCGGTGACCGTACCATGCGCCCAGCTCGAACCGCGAATCACGTGGTAGGTGCCGCTCGAGGGGCCCAGCGGATCCAGCTCCTGGTCGGTGCTGGTGCCCGTGCCGGTGCCGTAGTAGTCGTTGACCCACTCGGCCACGTTGCCGCCCATGTCGTAAAAGCCGTTGGCGTTGGGGGCGAAGCTGGCCACCGGCGCCGAGCCGGCAAAGCTGTCGTTGTAGTTGGCCAGGATGCGGCCGAGGAAAGACGCGGCGGAAAGGTCGGCGTAGTTGCCATGGTTTTCCGGCGGCGGCAATTGCGCGCCCCAGGGAAAGCGCAGCAGGCTGGCGGGGTCGCCGTCCACGCGCGCGGCCCATTCCCATTCGGCTTCCGTGGGCAGGCGATAGCCGGTGCTGTCGGAATTCGTGCCCGTGATCCGCTCGCTTTCCACCTGATAGAAGGGCGTGAGGTTTTCCTGCGTGCTGAGCCAGTTGCAGTACAGCGCCGCCTGCGTCCAGGTTACGCGCGCCACCGGCTGGTTGGGGTTGCTCAGCGTGCGGCCGTCCACTACGCCGGAGGAATGCTGTGAATCGAATTTGGCGAACTGTTCGTTGGTCACTTCGGTCACGGACAGATAGAACGGCTTGCTGAGCCGCACGCTGCGCTGCACTTCGTTGGCCTGGCGGCCGGCTTCGCGGCGCGAGGCGCCCATCACGAAACTGCCGGGGCGGATCAGCTTGAGCGTCTGGCCGTTGGCGACGATTTCCGGCTTGATCGAGTCCAGGCGCTCCTGTTCCAGGGTTTTCAGGGTGATGGCCAGCTTCTGCTCCATGCCCGGCCGCGAGATGAAGGTGGTGGTGTAGGGCACGTAACCGTCGCGGCGCACTTCCAGCGTCTGGCTGGCGGCAAGCAGTGCGATGCTCTGGTTGGCGTTGCCGCGCGATTGGCCGTTCACGAACAGCTCGGCATCCGCCGGGGTGGCGGAAATTTCCACTGAACTCAGGATGGGGTCGAGCGTGACGTTCACCGCGCTTTCCTGCGCCGCGCCGGGGGTGAGGCGGCGGGTGGCTTCCTGGTAGCCGTTCAGGAAGAAGCTCAGCCGGTGTTCGCGGCCCGGCGCCAGGGCCAGTTCCAGCGGCGTTTGCCCTTGGAACACGCCGTCCACCGTCACGTTGGCGTTGCTTGGCGTGGAGCGCAGCAGCACCAGGCCGTCGGCCGGCTCCAGGGTAACGGGTTCCAGCGTCAGGTCCTGGCGCGCGCTCACGGTGACGTTGCCGGTCCAGGCTTTGTGCGCCGCCAGCTTGATCACCACTTCGTGCTCGCCCTGCAGCAGTTCGGTGGCAAGCGGGGTGAGGCCGCTCTCAAGGCCGTCGAGGGTCACGGTGGCGCCGGGCGGGTTGCTGGTGAAGGCCACCGTGGCC
>DATMFX010000464.1:0-2851 GCA_035555995.1 Hyphomicrobiales bacterium
GGTAATGGGCACGCCTTCGCCGGTGTCGTAGTGCAACGGCCCGGCAGGCAGCGGCGGCAACGGAATGCCGGGGGCGGACTCGGCGGCCCACAGCGGCGAGCACAGCAGTGATGACATCAGCACGCCAAGCGCGCCACCGATACGAATGAAGCCAGCCATGCGTTTCCCTCTGCCTGTTCTTGTTGTTGTCGGCGGGACCACCTGCGTCGTGCCTGGCGCCGGTGGCCGGACCTGGATCATACGGTACAACCTGCAAGGTATGCATGCGCGTACCGCACTGCGCATTAGGCCAGAGCGGCGCGGTCTTGCAAAGAGGCCGGGCGGGCGCCCGGGAGGTCAGCCGTCCGTCGGCGAGCCGTCCCGCAGTCTCATGACATAGACTGTCAGCAGCTCGATTTCCGTAGTGGAAAGTACGTCCTGCTGGGCGGGACACTGCGATTCGGCGCCGCGCGAGATCATCATGCGGATGTTCATCATGGAATCGCCATGCAGCCAATAGGCGTCGGTGAGGTCCGGCGCGCCGAGCGCGAGGTTGCCCTTGCCATCGGCGCCGTGGCAGGCCACGCAGTGTTCCTGGTACAGCCTTTGCGCGGACGGCCCGAACAGGTCCATCTGCTGGCCGCCCGCCAACGCCTGCACGTAGGCCACCAGGGTGCCGATGTCCACTTCGCCCATCAGGCCGGCATGCTTGGGCATGATGCTGTGCCGTCCCTGGGTGATGGTGGTGCGCACCGCGTCGACGGAATCGCCGTAGTTGAAAACGGCATCCGTCAGGTCCGGCACGCCGCGCGCGCTGGATCCGGCGGTGGCGCCGTGACAGGCGGTGCAGTGGGCAAGATACAGGTCCTGCCCAACCGCCAGCGCCTGGGCATCGTTGCGCAGGACTTCCGCCTGGCTGCCCGCAAACGCGGTGCTGCGCTCGCGCAATTGATCGAGTTCAACTTGCGAGAACTGCGGCGCCTGCGCCGGATCGCCACCGCAGCCGGCCACGCCGAGGCAGGCAAGCAAGCCCGCCGCCAGTGCGCTTCCCTTCCAGCCCACATGCCCGCGGCACCCATTCACGACACGATCCTGCATCAATGCTACTCCTGCAATCGTTGCAACAGCGCAATGGTATCAGGCTTGGGCACCAGGGGGCGTGAAGGCAGATACTCCCCTTCCGCCCAATTGGTGGGCGTGCGGCCCACCTCGTCGGGACGATCCAACTCCGCGCCATTGGCCGCCAGGTATTCGATGATGGCGTTGGAGCCGCGGTTGGCCGCGCCGTGGATGGCCTGCAGCCCCATGGCATTGGTGGCGTTGATTGCATTGCCGAGCGTATGCGCCAGCTTCACCGCCTCCAGCAGCGCCTCGGCACCCTCGTCGTAGGTCTGGTCCATGACCCAGTTGATGCCCGCTGCCGCCATCAGCGCCGTGGTGCCGTTCTCCGTGGCGAGGTTGGGGTCGGCGCCGTGGTCGAGCAGGAGGTGCATCACGCTGACGTCGCCCGATTGCGCGGCGCGGATGAAGGGCGTCTGGCCGATCATGTTCACCCATTCGGCGGAGCCGATGGCAAGAATGAAGAAGCGCGCCGGCGGATATTCCCGCGTCCGCACGTTGGGATCGGCGCCGGCGTCCAACAACTGTTCGATCAGCGTATAGGCGCGTTCGCGGTCCACGTGGTTCTCGGTGGCCGCCACCACGGCGTTGCTGCTGAAGAACATGTTGCGCACGTCGATGGCCGCGAACAGCGGCGCCTGACCATACCAATCGGTGGCGTTGACGTTGGCGCCCGCGCTCACCAGATAGCTGGCGGTTTCCAGATGCCGCCCCAGGCCCGCAATGGCGGATACGATGTTGCCGTTGATCACGGCGTTGAGCAGGGGGGTAACCCCATTGGCGTCCGGACGTTCCAGATCGGCGCCGGCCTCGACCAACAGGCGCGTGATGTCGGGATCGCCGAGCCGCGTGGCATACAGCAGCGGTGTCTTGGCACCGGCCAAAGGCTGGCGTTTGCCGCGCTCCGGCCAGCCGCCGCGAATGATGCCACGGCCATGCGAGAGCCCGCCGGGAATCTCGCTGGGGTCGACGAACACGCCGTCGCGGTCCGGCATCACCGCACTCTCCTGGGTCTGCCGGTTGACGTCGGCACCCGCCGCCAGCAGACGCTGCACCGCACCGGCCTGGCCATTGCGCACGGCCACCATCAAGGCCGTCTGGCCATACACCGCATCGGCCGCATCCACCACCGCACCGTGTGCCAGCAGGAGGTCGAGGCTGGCCAGGTCGCCAAGCTCGGCTGCCTTGAACAACAGCGGCTCGTCGGACTGGTCATGGCCGTTGGCGTCGGCGCCGTTTTCCAGCAGCCAGCGCACCAGGTCCACGTGGCCGTTCTCGATGGCCATCTGCAAGGGGCGCACGCCGTAGCGGTTGGGCAGGTTCAGATCGGCGCCTGCCCGCACCAGCAGCGCGGCCGTCTCGGCATCGCCGTAGCGCAGCACCCAGTGCAATGCGGGCGTGCCGTGGCGGCCGAAGGCGTTGACGTCCAACTGCACCCCGCTGCCGAGCAGTTCGCGCACGCGTGGCATGTCGCGTTCCATGGCGGCATCGGCAAGCGGCGAGCTGCTTGCCTGCTCCGCGGGCGGAATTTCGATCACCGCCGTTTCGGCGGCAAAGGCTCCGGCTAGCGGCAGGGCGCAGCACAGCGCCAGCAGGACCGCTGCCATCCAGAAGAAGGCAGGCGGTTTCGCAGCGGACAGTTGCGCGGCACAGGATTCTGCAACGCGCGGTTTCGTGGCGTTTCGCTTCGCGGCACTCGGCTTCATGGCACGTGGTTTCGTGGTGCATGAAAAAACGGCGCACGGTGTCGTTG
>DATMFX010000465.1:0-2573 GCA_035555995.1 Hyphomicrobiales bacterium
GCAATTCTCAATAAAGGCGTCTCTCAATAAAAGCCGCCTGGGCAATTCTCGATGAAAGGCGCTTGCACGATCCTCAATAAAGACGCTTGCGCAGTGCCGTGCAGACTTGGCCCGATTCTTGAATCGTCTCGTCGTGGTCGACACGAGCACGAGGGTCAGAGTCGCGTGAATTCGAGCAGTACCGACAAAGCCGGCGCGAGGTTGCGCGTCATGTTGCTGGATGAAGAACCCGCGCGCGCCGCACGCATGCACGACGGCCTGCGCAAAGGCGGCTTCGATCCGGTTTGCGTCCATCCCGACGATTCCCTGCTGCTGGGCGTGGAACGCGAACGCCCCGACGTGGCCTACCTGGCGCTCGATCACCCCGACCGCGCGTTGCTCGACAGCCTGAGCGTGATCAAGCGCCATCGTCCCATACCGATCATTCTGCAAACGCAGGAGCGCGATCCCGCCTACATCCGCCAGGCGTTGGGCGCCGGGGTGTGCCATTACCTGGTCGGACAACTCGAGCTGGCGGCGATCACGGCGGCGATCGACGTGGCGCTGGCGCAGTTCGCCGAAGGCAACATGCTGCGGCGCCGGATGGAGCACGCCTGCGTCGAGCTGGAAACGCACAAACGCATCACGCGCGCCAAGGTATTGCTGATGCAGCGCCGCCGCCTCGACGAACCCGCCGCGCACAAACTGCTGCTGCAAACGGCGATGGAGCGCAATCTCAAGCTGGGCGAAGCCGCCGCGCTGGTGATCCGTTTGTTCGAGGCCTGCGATGAAGGCGCCGCCTCATGAATCTACGGATGCCGCGTACCAATCTGGCGCATCCTGGGTCCGCATGGCGCGTCTTTGGTGCGCGGCGAGCGGGGCAATGGCCGTGAAAGCCTGATTTCAGCGCACATTTCGTCCTGGCACGCGATGTGCAAAGTCCTGAATGCAAGTCAAAACGATGAGCGCGCTCTCCCCGGCCCCTCATCGAGCATCGGCGCCGCCTCCCCCTGGCGCCTGGGTAATGAAGCCCACACCACTTTTGGTGTGGGCTTTTTTTTTGGAATTACGCACGACAGCAGTGCCGGATGCCAAGCAGGGTATCCGTCCGGAAGGAAGCAGATCATGCAAACCATTGAAGTCCTGGTGATCGGCAACGGCATGGTGGGCCACTACTATGCCGACAAACTGAGCACCATGGGCGATCATTTCAAGATCACCATACTCGGCGCCGAAACCCGCCCCGCTTACGACCGCGTACATTTATCGGAACTGTTCGCCGACAAGAAACCGGCGGACCTTGCGCTCGCCACCACGCAGGACTATGCCGACCGCGGCATTGACGCGCATTTCGGCGAGGAAGCGCTGCGCATCGACCGTGACGCGCAGGTGGTGCACACCAGCAAGGGCCGCCGTTTTCGTTACGACAAGCTGGTGCTTGCCACCGGCTCCTACCCCTTCGTGCCGCCGATCCCCGGCGCCGAGCAACCCGCCTGCCTGACGTACCGCACCATCGACGACCTCGGCCACATCCGTGCCGAAGCCAGGACGGCGCGCAGCGCGGTGGTGATCGGCGGCGGCCTGTTGGGGCTCGAATGCGCCAACGCGTTGCGCAATCTGAAGCTGCAAACGCACGTGGTGGAATTTGCGCCCGGCATCATGGGCGTGCAGCTCGATACGCGCGGCAGCCAGTTCCTGCAGCGCATGATCGAAGCGCTTGGGGTGCGGGTGCATACCGGCAAGGCCACGCAGAAGATCGTACCGGGCCGCGATAGCCGCCTGAGCCTGCAATTTGCCGATGCCGGCAGCCTCGATACGGACCTGGTGGTGTTTTCCGCCGGCATCCGCCCCGCCGACAGCCTGGCCCGGGAAGCGGGCCTGGAAGTCGGCCCGCGTGGCGGCATTGTGATCGACTATCATTGCCGGACCAGTGATTCCAATATCTACGCCATCGGCGAATGCGCCTTGTTTGGCGGCCGCATCTTCGGCCTGGTGGCGCCCGGCTATCGCATGGCCGACGCCGCGCTCAGTCAGCTCACCGATACCAAGGTGCCGTTCCAGGGCGCCGACATGAGCACCAAGCTCAAGCTGCTTGGCGTAGAGGTGGGCTCCATCGGCGATGCGCATGGCACCGCCGAAGGCAGCGTGAGCTACCAATATGCCAACGAGAAAAAGGCTGTCTACAAGCGCCTCAACGTGTCCGCCGACGGCAAGCGCCTGCTTGGCGCGGTGCTGGTGGGCGACACCGCCGACTACGACATGCTGCTGCAGTATGCGCTCAACGGCCTGGAGCTGCCGGCCGATCCGGAAAGCCTGATTCTGCCCACCGCGGGCGCCAAGCCGCTGCTCAGTGCCGGCGCCTTGCCGCCCACCGCCACGCTCTGTTCCTGCCACAACGTTACCAAGGCCGGCGTGACGGCGGCGATGGATGGCGGCGCGCTGACGCTGGCGGCGGTGAAGCACGAGACCAAGGCAAGCACCGGCTGCGGTGGCTGCGCCGCGCTGCTCAAGAGCGTGGTGGACAGCGAACTCAAGGCGCGCGGCGTGGCGGTGACCAATCATCTGTGCGCCCACTTCGCGCATTCGCGGCAGGA
>DATMFX010000466.1:0-4495 GCA_035555995.1 Hyphomicrobiales bacterium
CTGTCGAGTACTCATGGCCATCAACCGCAAACTGCTTCGGAGGCTGTGCGCCGTCCGATCCAAACGGGCATGATCGCCCACCGGCGGGCATTTGACAAAGCCTCGCCAGTGCAAGCATGATGCGCGCCATGACTACCGCACACAGACACAACCGTTGGTGGCGCCCGTCCAATCGGGCTGCCTCCTGTAAAGGAAGCGATCGCACGCTGGCCGTGTGACTCCGCTTCACCGTGTTCTGAAACCACTGAATTGAACACACAGCAAAGGCCGCCCCGGCAACGAGGCGGCCTTTTTGTTGCGTGCAGTTTGCATTGCATACACTTCCAGAACGGTTCGCCTCCACTCAATCTCGAGGAGAACCGTCATGCAGATCGATCCGAAATCCACCCATCGCTACCGCAGCCGCGGCGGCATCGACATCTTCCGCGCCAGCATGGCGGCGGATTACGCGGATGCCGCGCGCGAACTGCGGCAAACGCTCGATACCAGCCCCGGCGTATTGCTGAGCTCGTCCTTTGAAGCGCCGGGACGCTACACCCGCTGGGACGTGGGCTTTGCGCATCCGCCGCTGCGGCTGACGGCACGCGGCCGCGCAATCGCGCTGCAGGCGCTCAACGCGCGCGGGGAAGTGCTGCTGCGCCTGCTCGCACCGGTGCTTGAGCCCTGCGCGGATCTGGAGGATGTGCAGCGGGAATCCACGTGCCTGCGTTTCAGCGTGCGCGCCGCGGAACCGGTCTTGCTGGAAGAAACCCGCACGCGCCAGCGCAGCGTGTTCAGCGTGCTGCGCCTGCTGGTGGACCACTTTGCCAGCGGCGAGGATTCCTACCTGGGCCTGTACGGCGCGTTCGGCTACGACCTGGTGTTCCAGTTCGAAACGCTGCGGCGGCGCCTGCCGCGCGCTATGGCGGCACGCGACCTGGTGCTGTATCTGCCGGACGCGATCCTGGTGGTGGACCACAAGCGCGAACTGGCGCAGCGCCACTACTACGATTTCGAACAGACGTTGGGGAACGAGCGTCTCAGTACCCGCTACCTGCCGCGGCGCGTGGCGGCTGCGCCGTTCGTGCCCGCCAAGGCGGCCGATGCCCCCACTTGCGACCATGCAACAGGCGAATACGCCGCGCTGGTGGAGCGTGCGCTTGGCTGTTTTCGGCGCGGCGATCTGTTCGAGGTGGTGCCGAGCCAGGTGATCGGCACCGCCTGCACGCAGGCGCCTTCGCAGCTGTTCCAGCGCCTGCAGCAGCAAAATCCCGCGCCCTACGGCGCGCTGCTGAACCTGGGGGAGGGCGAGTTCCTGGTGTCCGCCTCGCCGGAAATGTACGTGCGGGTGGCGGGAAAGCGCGTGGAAACCTGCCCGATTTCCGGCACCATCCGCCGCGGCGGCGATGCGCTGGCGGACGCCGACCAGATACGCCGCCTGCTCGATTCCGCCAAGGATGAAGCGGAGCTGACCATGTGTACCGACGTGGACCGCAACGACAAGGCGCGCCTGTGCGAGCCCGGCTCGATCCGCGTGCTTGGCCGGCGCCAGGTGGAACTGTATTCGCGCCTGATCCATACGGTCGATCACGTGGAAGGCAGGCTGTTGCCGGAGTTCGATGCGCTCGATGCCTTTCTCAGCCACGCCTGGGCGGTCACGGTGAGCGGCGCGCCGAAACCGGCGGCGCTGCAGTTCATCGAGGATCATGAAAAATCGCCGCGCCGCTGGTACGGCGGCGCGCTTGGCGCCCTGCTGTTCAACGGCGATATCAACACCGGCCTGACCATCCGCAGCATCCGCCTGCAACAGGGGCGCGCCGAAGTGCGGGTAGGGGCCACCCTGCTGGCGTCGTCGATCCCGCAGGAGGAAGAAGCGGAAACGCGGCTGAAGGCCGAAGCGCTGCTGGCGGCGCTTGGCAGTGAGCCGGCAACGCTCGCGTCGGCACCGCAGGGCGCCGCGATGATGCTGCCTGCCGCTACCGTGAATCTGGACGTGCTCATGGTGGATCACCGCGATTCCTTCGTGCACAGCCTGGCCTCGCAACTGCGTGAATGCGGAGCGCGGGTGCGCACGCTGCGGCCCGAACACGTCCCGCAGGCATTGGCGGAGCGGCGTCCCGACCTGGTGGTGCTGTCGCCCGGTCCCGGCCGTCCTGCCGAACAGGGAGTGTTGCAAACTCTCGCCTTGTGCGAGCAGGCGCAGGTGGCGGTATTCGGCGTTTGCCTGGGCTTGCAGGGCATGGTGGAGTATTTCGGTGGCACGCTGGCCACGCTCGCACAGCCGATGCATGGCGTGGCGTCCGTGCTGCGCGACTACGAGGGCGCATTGTTTGCCGGCTGCAGCGGTGCGTTGCGCGTGGGCCGTTACCATTCGCTGGTGGCCGACCGCGTGCCGGATTGCCTGCAAGTCGTCGCACGCAGCGAGGACGGCGCGGTGATGGCGCTGGTGCATCGCACGCTGCCGTTCGCGGCGGTGCAGTTCCATCCGGAATCGCTGCTCAGCCAACAGGGTGGGGTGGGGCGAAAGCTGCTGTGCAATGCGCTCGGGCTGCTGCATGAGCAAGCGGAAATCGAAACGGAGGCGAAGGTGCCGGCATGATTATGCGGGGCTGCCAGGCAAGGCGTTTTCCCCTAGACTCCGCGTTCCCGCCGGGAGCCCGGGGTGCGTCGTTGCGCCCGGTCGATCAGGAACAATGCAGGAGCCATCGTGACCGTCTCGCCATGCCGCAAGGAATCCCCCCTGGAATCGCGTTATGCCATTCGTCCGCTGCAAGGCGACGAGGTGTCGCTGCTGCTGTCCTGGGCGGACGAGGAAGGCTGGAATCCGGGGTTGGACGACGCCCGCGCTTTCCATGCGGCGGATCCCGATGGCTTTTTGGTGGGTGAGCTGGATGGCGAGCCCATCGCCGGCATCAGCGCCGTGAACTACGGTGGGCGTTACGGTTTCGTGGGCCTGTATCTCGTCAAGCCCGCGTGGCGCGGCCAGGGGTATGGCCTGGCGCTGTGGCAGGCGGCGATGGACCGGCTGGGAACCGTGGCCTGCGGCCTCGATGGCGTGCCGGCGCAAGTGGAGAACTACCGCCGCAGCGGTTTCACCTACGCCTACCGGCAGCTGCGTTTTGCCGGACCGGGCGGTAGCGACTGTGGCTACGTCGGCGCCGGCATCGCGCCGTTGCAGGCGGAACAGCTGCCCGCGCTGCTTGCGTACGACGCGGCGGTGTTCGGGGTGGCGCGCGAGGCCTTTCTCCACGCCTGGCTGTCCATGCCGGGGAGCGCGGTGTTCGTGGCGGGTGATGCCGGAAGGATCGAGGGCTACGCGGTGCTGCGGCCCTGCCGGGACGGGCACAAGATCGGGCCGCTGTTTGCCGACGATCCGGCAACGGCACAGGCCCTGTTCCTGGCCTGCCGCGGACGGGCGGGCGCCGGCCCCGTCTTTCTTGACGTATCGGAAGCGAATGGCGAGGCGGTGCAATTGGCGCAGCGGCAGGGTTTGTCCGTGGTGTTCGAGACGGCGCGCATGTACCGCAACGGCCAACCCGAATTCCCGGTGCAGCGCGTCTATGGCGTGACGAGTTTCGAATTGGGTTGAAGGCGTCGCGTGCAACCGTGAGGGGCAATCCCGGCGCCGCGTAAACGGTGGCGCTAGTGCAGTATCGTGCCCGGCGTCACCGTGTCGTTGTCGGCGAAGATCTGCTCTACGTCGCTGGCGTAGAACACGTAGTGCTGGTTGCAGAATTCGCAATCCACCTTGATGGTGCCTTCCTCGCGCAGCAGGGCTTCGAGTTCGTCGCGGCCAAGCGTGAGCAGCGTGCGCGTCACCTTGTCGCGCGAGCAGGAGCAGGCGAAGTGCAGCGGCTTGGGCTCGTAAAGATGCACTTGTTCTTCGTGGTAGAGGCGCGTGAGCAACTCAGTGGGCGCCAGTTCCAGCAATTCGCTTTCCTGCAGCGTGTCGGCCAGCAGGTTCAGGCGTGACCAGTCTTCGTCGCGCTGTTCCTGGCTGAAGGCATGGTGGCGGCTGGCGGGCAGCGCCTGCAGGAAAAAGCCGGCCACGCGATTGTCCGTCACGCTCAGGCGAAAGCTGCTGGGCAACTGTTCCGATTGTTCGAAATAGCGGTTGAGCGCATCGGCGAGCGAGGTGCCGCTCAATTCCACGATGCTCTGGTAGCGCTCGCCTTCCTCGGGCAGCACGCTGATGAGGATGTGCCCCTGCCCGTATATCTTGTGCAGGGGGCCGGAGGCCGGCACCTTGCCTTCCCAGCGGGCCAGGCCGCGCAGTGCGCCCGCGTTGGTCATCTGTGCCACCAGGCTGCGCAGCGGGCCGTCGCCATGTACCTGCAGCACCATGGTGCCCTTGAACTTCAGCGTGGCCGACAGCAGCGCCACCGACGCCAGGGCGCTGCCGAGCTGCTGACGGATGCTGGCGGGATAGTCGTAGCGCGCCACGATGTCGTGCCAGGTGGAATCCAGGTAGACGAGTTCGCCGCGAACGTCGAGTTCGTCGAAACTGAAGCGCAAC
>DATMFX010000467.1:0-3266 GCA_035555995.1 Hyphomicrobiales bacterium
GACCGCTACCTGCGCGGCGAATACACGCCCACCGAACAGGAAGCGCTGGGCATGACGCTGTTTTTTTCCAATCAGTTCACCAACTGCAACGCCTGCCACCAATTGCAGGCCTTTCCCGAAGCGGAAGGCGAAACCTTCACCAACTATCGCTATCGCAACATCGGCGTGCCGGTGAACCGGCAACTGCGCGAAGCCAACGGCCTTGGCGAAACCTTCGTCGATCCCGGGCTGCGGAACAATCCGTTGGCGGCGGACGATGAAACTACCGCCGGCCGGTTCCGGGTGCCCACGCTGCGCAACGTGGCGCTGACTTCCCCCTACATGCACAACGGCGTGTTCTCCGGTCTCGATACCGTGGTGCGCTTCTACAACAAGTTTCTGGCGCGCGGTTCCAAGGCGCAGATCAACCCGGAAACCGGTGAGCCGTGGGGAGAGCCGGAAATAGCGGACAACCTGGCACTGGACGAACTGGAGCAGGGCAGCGCGCTGGACGAGCGCCGCATCGACGCGCTGGTGGCCTTCATGCGCATGCTCACCGACAAACGCTACGAAACCCTGCTCGAAGCCCGGGAGGCCGCCACGCGCCAGGCGGAAACGCTGGCGGAAATCGAGCCCGCCGCGGCGCCCTGAGCGGCGTCAACCACCCAGCCCCGGCAGCAGCGTGCGCAGGCCGGTCACGATGAATTCCACCGACATCGCCGCCAGGATCAGTCCCATGACGCGGGCCGTGATGTTCATGCTGGTCTGGCTCAGCGTCTTGCCCAGCCAGGGCGCCAGGTGAAACACCCCCCACACCAGGCCCGCCACCAGCCAGCACAGCAGAACCAGCAGCACCGTGTGTACGGCGGAATCCGATTGTTGTCCAAACAGGATCACGGTACTGATCGAACCCGGTCCGGCAAGCAGCGGCAGCGCCAGCGGCACCACGCCCACCGAGCTGGAATCGATGGCCTCCTGTTCTTCCTCCGGCGTCTGCCGCGTGCGGGTGGGTTTGGCCTGCAGCATCTCGAAGGCGATGGTCATCAACAGGATGCCGCCGGCCACCTGGAAGCCGGGGATGCTGATGTTGAAAGTGCGCAGTATCTGCGGGCCGGCCAGCACGCTCACCGTCAGGATGCAGGCCACCGCGATGCCACAGGTGCGGGCGATGCGCTTGCGCTGGCTGCGCACGTTGTCGGTAAAGTTGAGGAACAGCGGCACGGCGCTCAACGGCTGCACGATGGCGATCAGCCCGGTCAACATACGCAAATAATCGTTCCAGCTCAGCATTGGAAATCCTTGCACGCAGCGGAAGAAACAGCGGAGCGGACATTATAGCCGGCCCCGGGCGCGGGCGCCGCCGCGCGGCTGGACTATTGCGCGGGGGGCGCTTATTCTTCGGTGCCAAAAACCATAACAGCAGCCGTCCTATGAGCTTGCGTTTCGCCTTTCCTGCCCTTGCCCTCGGTGGGCTCATGAGCGCCGCCGCCCTGGCGCAGCCGGCCCCCGCGGCCGGGCAGCAGTGGAACATGCTGCAGAGCTACTGCACCGAATGCCACAACTTCGATGATTTCTACGGCGGGCTTGCCTTCGACCTGATGTCGCCCGACAGCATTCCGCACGATGCCGCGGTGTGGGAAAAAGCGCTGCGCAAACTGCGTGGCCGCCTGATGCCGCCGCCCGGCAGTCCGCAACCCGAACAAACACAGATCGACGCCTTCATGGCCTGGATGGAAACGCAGCTCGACGCCGAGCCCCTGCATCCGCCGGTAGGCCACGTGCCGCTGCAACGGCTCAACCGGACCGAATTCGCGTTGGCGGTGAAGGATCTGCTGGGCGTGGAGATCGACGGCGCCGACTACCTGCCCGCGGAAATCGAAGTGGACGGCTTCGAGAACATCGCCGCCGCGCTCAGCGTGTCGCCGGCATTCCTGGATCAATACATCGGCGCGGCGCGCGCGGTGGCGCGCAAGGCCATCGGTGAGCCGGCGCCGAAACTCGCCAATGCCTACTATCCCTCGCCCGGCGGTTCGCAGGCGAATTTCGAGGACGGCATGCCGCTCGGTTCGCGCGGCGGCATGAAGGTACGGCACGATTTTCCCGCCGACGGCGAATATAGACTCAACATTCTGGATCTCGACGTGGGCCTGTACCCGCGCGCGGTGGAAACGCGGCAGACGGTCATTGCCCTGGTCGACGGCGTGGAGATATTCCGCGAAGACCTCGGCGGCGAACAGGACATGATCCTCGCCAATCGCGACGGTGCCGAAGGCCGTGCCGCCATCATGGAGCGCTTCAGCAACATTCCCTTCACCACCAGGGCGGGCAGCCACGACGTGGTGCTGACCTTCATCGAGCGTTCGCGCGCCGAATCCGATGCCACCGTGGGACGCGGCGGTTTCAACGGCTCCCGCGTGGCGCGCTTTCTCGACGGTATCGAAATCGTCGGGCCCTACAATGCCGGCGGCGTGTCGATGACACCGTCGCGTGCCCGCATCTTCGTGTGTCAGCCGGCGTCCGCCGCGGACGAAGTGCCCTGCGCCAGGGACATCATCGCCTCGCTGGGGCACCGGGCCTTCCGCCATGAACTGAGCGAGGCCGACATCCAGGATTACCTGCCGTTCTTCGAAGCGGGGCGCCAGGGTGCCGGCGGCTTCGATGCCGGCATCGAGCAGGTGGTGGCCGCCATTCTCGCCAGCCCGGATTTCCTGTATCGCGGCGTGTCGGTGGACAAGGACATCGGCGCCTCGCGCATCTTTGCGCTGAACGACACCGAGCTGGCCACCCGCCTGTCCTTCTTCCTGTGGGGGCAGGGCCCCGACACCGCGCTGCTCGATCTGGCCGCCGCACGCGAACTTGGCAAGCCAGAAGTATTGCGCGCGCAAGTACAGCGCATGCTGCGCGATCCGCGTGCCGCCAACCTGGTGGACAATTTTGCGCTGCGCTGGCTCAACCTCGACGACCTGGATGCGGTGGATCCCGAGCCCGCGCAATTCCCCGGCTTCAACAATGCACTACGCAAGGATCTGGCCACCGAGGTGCAACTGTTCCTGTCCAGCGTCCTGCTGGAGGAACGTCCGGTACAGGAACTGCTCGACGCGCGTCATACCTTTCTCAACGAGCGCCTGGCGCGGCACTACGGCATTAACGACGTGTTCGGCGCGCAGTTCCGCCGGGTGGAACTGCAGGACGAGCGGCGCTGGGGCATCCTGGGCAAAGGCGCGGTGCTGCTGCGCACCTCGTATGGCGACCGCACCTCGCCGGTGCTGCGCGGCGCCTGGGTGCTG
>DATMFX010000468.1:0-17216 GCA_035555995.1 Hyphomicrobiales bacterium
CAGAAGATGTCCAAGTCGAAAGGCAACGTGCTCGACCCCATCGACCTGATCGACGGCATCGATCTGGAAACCCTGGTCAAGAAACGCACCAGCGGCATGATGCAGCCGCAGCTGGCGCAGAAGATCGACAAGGCCACGCGCAAGCAGTTTCCCGACGGCATCGCCGCGCACGGCACCGACGCGCTGCGCTACACCTTCTATTCACTTGCCTCCACCGGCCGCGACATCAACTTCGACATGGGCCGCATCGAGGGCTACCGCAACTTCTGCAACAAAATCTGGAACGCGGCGCGCTACGTGTTCATGAACGTGGAAGAGCAGACCGTCACCAGGCCGACGAACCCGGACCACTACTCCATGGCGGACCGATGGATCCAGTCGCGCTTCCAGCAGGCGCTGCAGCTGGTCGACGCCAACATGAAACTCTTCCGTCTGGACCTGGTATCGCAGGCCATCTACGACTTTTTCTGGAACGACTACTGCGACTGGTATCTGGAGCTGTCCAAGCCGGTGCTCTGGGCCGAAAGCGAATCGTTTGATACCAAGAACGCCACCCGCTACACCCTGCTCAGCGTGCTGGAACAGAGCCTGCGGTTGGCGCATCCGTTGATACCGTTCATCACCGAGGAAATCTGGCAGAAGGCGGCGCCACTGCTTGGCATCACCGGCGAAACGATCATGCTGCAGCCCTGGCCACGGCAGGAGACCGACGCCTTGCAGCAACAACTGGCCGCCCCGCCGGTGCAGACCATCGAATGGATCAAGGGGATCGTGCTGGCGCTGCGCAACATCCGCGGCGAACTGAACATTTCCCCGGCCCGCCAGATCGCGGTGCTGCTCAATCAGGGCAAGCCCGAGGACCGGCTTTTCCTGGACGCCAACCGCGCCTATCTGCTCAAGCTGGCCAAGCTGGAAAGCATCCGCTGGCTCGAGCCGGGCGAGGCGCCTCCCGCCGCCGCCCTGGGCCTGAGCGGCGACATGGAAATTTTGGTACCGCTTGCCGGTCTCATAGACATCGCGGCCGAGCAAGGCCGCCTGAACAAGGAAATCGACAGGCTGCAGGCCGAAATCGCCAGACTGGACGGGCAACTGGGCAACGAGAGTTTTTGTGCCAGGGCGCCCGAGGCGGTGGTCGGCAAGGTGCGGGAACAGCGTAGTGACGCTCACCACGCACTGAACCAGCTACAAGAACAGCTTGCCAGGCTTGGCAAGCCCTAGGGTCCAGGCGTAAAGTCCGGACGTCAGTGTAAACCTGCAGGGTCCTCGCGGCCTAACAGCTGCCTGCAGGTTTACGCTGACCCTTCCTTCCCATCCTCTTCCCCGCCTTCATGCAGTACCCGCTCCAGGCGCCGGTGCAGATAGCCAAGCGCCAGGAGCCCGAGCCCCATCCCCATGAAGGACGCCACCCGCCACAGGCCCTGCAGGCCGCCCATGTCCACCAGGAACAGCTTGGCCACTACCACCAACAGCAGCAGCATGCCCGCCGTGTACACCCGCGCGCCCCAGCGCCCGATGCCGCCCAGGATCGCCACCGCCGCAAGCGCCAGCCACACCACGGTGTAGGTGTAGAGTTCGCCATCGCCCTTGCCGCAGGACAGGCAGATGCGCTGCTGCCACAGGTGATGGATTTCCAGATTGATGAACACGAACAGCGCCAGCGCCGCCACGCCGGTGGCGAATTCGCGCCAGCGCGGCAGGTACCAGCGCCGCACCGCCAGCGCCAGGCACAGCGGCAGCCCGAACGCGGGCAACAGCAGATTCCACAACGGCCGCGGCCCGATCGCGGCGCGCATCCAGGAGGACTCCTGCAACGTGCCGATCAGGATCGCCGCGTAGTTGGCCAGCGCAAACAGCAGCAAGGCAGCCGAATATACCCGGTAGAGCCGCGCCAGATGCGCGCTGAAACCGGCGCGCCAGTGGTACAGCAACGCCAGCACGCCCGCAAACCCCTGGTTGAGCGTGGCTTCCAGAAAGCTGTACTCGAGCGCATAGACATGGCCGTCGTACAGCCAATAACGGATTTCCGCCCAGCAGAACAGGGCACCGAGATGCAGCGCCGCGCCCTGCGCCCATTTGCCCGGATCGGGACGCTCGCGCAGCAGCCAGGCGGCATAGGCGCAGCAGAGCGCCGAACCGCCGTAGGTCCACAGCGACCAATGGATGTCCGTGGGATACGTCCACAGCCAGGGATTGAGCGACAGGCGTGCCGTGACCAACAGCACCACCGCCTTGAGCAGCCAGCCGAGCTGCGGCAGGTCGAAGCGCCGCATCAGCGACGCCAGCGAAATCAACTGCAAGGCCAGCACCAGCGTCAGGCTGGCTTCGCGCACCTGCATGGCCACCGCCAGCGCAAAGGCGAGGTGCGAGCCGATCAACAGCCAGGCCGTATGGATGTCGCCACGCCCCTGCCGCAAACGCAGGGCCGCCAGCGCACCGTAGCCCGCGGCCAGTATCACCGCCCACAAGGGCCATTGCAGCGAATGCAGCACGGCGGGGGTCAGCAGCCAGTCCAGCGCCAGCCAGGCTGGCGGCGCCACCACCGCCAGCGCCGTCCACAAGGCGCCGGCACGCGCGCCGCGCAGGTTGTACAGCGCCAATCCGCTATGGACCAGCACAGCCCAAAGGCAGAAGCGATGCAGCAGCGTGAGCGCCGGCGCCACCTCGGGTGATTGCGCATTCCACAACCCACGGCCGACCAGCCCCCACACCAGCAGTTGCCCGGCAAGCAGCAGTACCGGATGCAATTGCAGATAGGCGCGCCGCCCCGCCGCCACCAGCAGCAGTGCCGGCAGTGCCAGCCAGTTGAGCGCCAGCAGCGGCGGCAAGGGTTGCAGCGCCATGGCCAGCAATTGCAGCGCCCCCACGATCAGCAGGCCAAGCGGCAATAGCGCTTCGTCCTCGTCCGGCGCGCCAAGCAGGCGTTTCAAGCCACGCGCGGCAGGCAGCGGTTCGCGCCAGTCCCGCAGCAGCCAATCGCCGCGCGGCACCGCCAGCAGCAGATAGGCGAACACGGCCAGGTAAACGCCGCGCAGCGCTTCAGTCTGCGTATGATCCAGGGCGAGCATGAACCACAGCGCCACGCCACCGAACATGCCCAGCCACAGCCAGCGCCGGTATACCCAGCGCATCAGCAGCAACGCCGCGGCGGCGATCACCAGGGCATAGACCAGCGCGATGGTCATGCCATCCGAGGAACCGCCCACCAGGAGCGGCACGGCATAGGCGCCAAGCAGCCCCAGGATGGCAAGCGGCGCGCCATGCCAGAGCGCCAGCCCCATCGTGAGCACCGCCACCAGTGCCAGCAGCGCAAAGGCCAGGCCGGGAGCCAGCAGGGAATACAGATGCAAGGCGGCAAGCAGCGCGGCGAACAGGGTCAGGCTGCCGCCGCCGGCAAGCGCGGCAAAGGCGGGATCGAAACCCTGGCGCCGCCGCAGCCAGCCCGCGGCAACATGCAGCGCGATGCCGGTCAACACCCCGGCCACCACCCGCGCCAGCGGGCCGAGATAACCCTGGTCCATCGAATACTTGACCAGGAACACGCCCGCCAGCCCGACGCAGCCGCCGCCAAGCCACACCATCCATTGCCGTTTCAGTTCCTGCTGCCAGCGGGAGGGGGTTTTGGGGACGGGAGGAATGCGGGTGTCGGGCGGTGTGGCAGGCATCACGGTTGGCACGGGCGCCGCCGTTGCCGGGGCTGTTTCCACGGCAGCGGAAGTCGGCGGCTCGGCAGCTGCTTTGACGGATACCGCTGCCGGGGACGCCGCCGCGGCGGAAGACTGCGCCCCCGCAACCGGCGTCTCATCACGCGTGGATGGACGCGCGCCATCCGCTTGCGACAGCGCCTGCAGCCGCTGTTCGAGCGCGCGCAGTTCGCGTTCCAGGCGGAGGTTCCTGAAGAACGCCAGCCAGCCGAACAGCGCGCCGAGCAGGATCAACAGTGCCAGGATGCCGAGCAGCGTCATGCGCTATCGTCCTCCGTCACGGACAGCACGCCGTCACGCGCGCGAGAGATATTTGCCCGTCTCGGTGCTGACGCGGATCATCTCGCCCTGCTCCAGGTATTCCGGCACCTGCACTTCCAGCCCGGAGCTGAGCCGCGCCGGCTTGTTGCGGCTGGTGGCCGAAGCGCCTTTCATGCTGGGCGGGGTTTCGATGATTTCGAGCGCCACCGCGGGCGGCAGGATGAGGCTCAGGAGGCGGCCGTCCATGATCAGCGCCTGGATGCCTTCCAGGCCTTCCGTGATGTAGCCGGTCAATTCCTCCATCGCGGCATTCGGCACTTCGTACTGGGTATAGTCCTCGGCGTTCATGAATACCCAATTCTCGCCGTCCTGGTAGGAATACTGCACCGGCACCCGTTCGTAGTCGGCTTCCTTGAGCAGGTCGTCGCCCTTATAGGTTTCGTCCAGCTTCTGGCCGGTCTGCATGTTGTTGAAGCGGAACTTGTACAGCGTGGCGGCGCCGCGGGCGGAAGGGCTCTTCACCTCCATGGCTTTCACCACGTGGGGAACGCCGCCGATATCGATCACCATTCCGTTCTTGACGTCACTGGCTCTGGGCATGGCACACTCCAAAAAATTTCCCGGAGAAATTTTCAGCGTCGCGTCCGCGACGCCCCGCACAGTGGCCACCAGGATGGGCCACAAACAGTCGCGAGGGCGGCGATTGTACAGCACTTGCGCGCGCGTGCTGCGCCGCCCTGGCCCGGTTGCCGCATTTCTGTGGCAAGACCCGTATTCTGCACTGGATTTTCTAATGCTAGTATTGCGACGTCCGTCCGCGATCGTCTGCGGCACGGACTTCACCCGACACCACAACCGGACATTACAACCAGAGTCACAACTAGAAGAAGAGAAGCTCCATGAACACGCGTAACATTCTGGCTGTCATCGCGACCGCCGCACTGCTTGCCTGCGTTGCCTGGCTGATCGAACTCTCCATGCATCTGCCGGAACCGATCGCCTATTTCGCCATCGCGATACTGGCGGCGGGCCTCACGCTCGTCCTGGCAAAGGGCGGCGCCACCAAACCCCGCCGCTCGCGCCACGGCGCCGCGCACGCCAACCTCACGAAGGAGCGGGGCAACGTCAAATGGTTCAGCGCCAGCAAGGGTTTCGGCTTCATCACCCGCGACAACGGCGAAGACATCTTCGTCCATTTCCGCTCGATCAGCGGCAGCGGGCATCGGATACTGCGTGAAGGCCAGCGGGTGGAATTCGCGGTAACGGAAGGCAGCAAAGGCCTGCAGGCCGAGGATGTCAGCGCCCTCAAGTGAGGGCGCCACACGTTCAGAAGCGGTAGTTTAGAAGCGATAGCTCAGCCCCACCTCGAAATTACGCCCGGGCTCGCTGTAGCGGCGAATGCCGTTGCCGCTCACGCCGATGCCGGGACGCAAATCCCCTTGGTCGAGAAAGCGCACGCTGTCCCAGTTGTAGTATTCCTTGTCCGTGAGGTTGTGCACTCCGGCCGTCACGCGAAATCCCTCCCCGATGTTGAAATAGCCGATCAGGTCGATCACGGTGGCGGCATTGCTCAGGTACATCGGATAAGTGCGGGTGCCGGTGAGCGGATCGGTCTCGAAGGAATCGTTGAGGCCCTTGCCACTGGTATACGAGGTGAAGGCGTTGACGCCCCAGCGCCCGGTCGGCTCGACGTAGCCGAGCGTCCACACCAGATTGAAGGGCTGCACCGAATAGACCGGATCGCCGTTGGCTTCCTCGCCTTCGGTATAGGCGGCCGCCATCGAGGTGCGCCAGCCCTGCGGCACGCCGAGTGCCTGAGCCAGGTCCAGGCTTGCCGACAGCTCCACGCCTTTCATGTCCACTTCGGTGAAGTTCACCGGCTGCTGCCAGCCGTTGGGGTCTGGCAGACCGGTATTGGGGTTGGTGCCTTCCCGCGGACGATAGTCGATAAAGTCGTCGTAGCGGCTGTAGAAACCGCCCACCCGGAATTCCCCCATCGCATAGCGGCCCACCAGGGCCACGTCGAGGTTGCGGCTGGATTCCGCCTTCAGGTCGGGGTTGGCCACCACGCCCCAATCGTCCGGCGTGCCGGACGTGGAATACATTTCCTCGATGGTGGGGGCGCGGAAGCCGGTGGACACACCGGCCTCCAGGCTGAGCGTGTCGCTGAGCGCCTGCTCCACGCCCACGGTCCAGGTGGTGGTGCCGAAGTCGATGCCGCGCAGCGTGCCGGTGCCGTCGTTGTAGTTTTCGTTGGAGGTGGCGTCGTAGGCGTAGCGGTCGTGGCGCGCGCCGATGCGCAGCTGGGTGCTGCTGCCGAGTACCAGGGTGTCGAGCGCATATACGGTGATCACCTCAGCCTCGGAATGCGGCAGCAGCGCGCCGATGTTGGTGTTCACCCAGCCGAGATCGTTGTACTGGCTGTTGGAACGGCGCACCTGCACGTTGTCGAAACTGCGGTCCTGGTATTCGATGCCGTAGCTCAGGGTCTGCGGTAGCGCGTCGCCGCCAAAGGCCTTGACCAGATCCACGGTGAAGTGCAACAGATCCTGCTCGAAGCTGCGCGTGTCGGTGCGGTCTTCCTCGGCGCGGAAGGTGGGGCCGAAGTCGTAGCTGATGTGCTGGGTGGTGGCCGCCGATATTTTGATGTCCTGTTGCGTCAGCGTGGTCTTGATCGAATCGAACAGCATTGTGGTGCCCTCGTATTCATGGAACACGCCCACGCGCGTGGTGCGGTTCACGTCGTCGCCCACACGGTTGGAATACCAGCCGCCGTCGAAGGAGCGCGATTGGGTGAAGCGCGATACGTCGTAATAACTCCCCACCAGGCCGACCTTGTGGCCGGGCGCCAGCGCATAGATCAGCTTGGCCAGCGCGCTGTGGGTTTCGTTGTCCATGGGATCGGGAATTTCCCGCTCCGCGCCTTCGATGTCGGCGCCGTTCATATCGTAGTTCTCGAACTCGTGGCCGTCGCGGAAGGTGTAGACGAGCAGTGATTCGAGCCGACCGGTGCGATTGGCCAGCGCCAGCGAGGCCATGGATTCGTCGTTGACGCTGCTGTACTCGGTCTTCAACCCCAGGCCGCTGTCGTTGCCGGTGGGCGCGAGATAGTCGGCGGGATCCTTGGTGGTCATGTTCACCGCGCCGGCCAGGGCGCCGTTGCCGGACAGGATGGCATCCGCGCCCTTGACGATCTCCACCGCCTTGAGCGCCTCGATGTCCACGCCATTGCGTGAACCCTTGAAGTAGCCGTAGGCCTGGCCGCCTTCATACTTGAGCGTTTCGCCCTGGGGCACGCCGTCCACGTTCATCGCCACGCGGTCTTCGTCGAGGCCACGGATGTTGAAACCGCTGGCGCCCCAGCGATCGTCGCCCTTGGAAACCGATACGCCGGGAATCAGGCGTACCAGGTCTTCGAAGTCATCGATCTGGCGCGCCTCGAAATCCTCGGTGGTCAGCACTTCGACCACGGCATCGCGTTCGATGCTGGGCGATTCGACGACGACGGGGTCGAGCCGCAATACCTGGGCCTGGCCGGCGGCGCTGGCCGCCATGGCGATGGCGGCCGACAAAAGGGCTTTGCGATGGGTCATGGGATTCTCCTGGGCAGTGGACCGCTGGGATTGAGCGTTTACCGCAAATTCGGCGGCGCCATGCTATTGATTCTTATTTTTAATTGCAAATGATAATTGTTTCTATTTGATGTTCAGATGAAGCACCCCGCTCTCCCCTTCGGGCGCCAGATCCAGCACGGTGGGCGCACCGCCCAGGGTGAACGCCACGCTGCGATAGGTGGAACCGCCGTGCTCGCGCGACACTTCGACGTGCAGCAGGTACTCGCCTGCCGGCACCGGCTTGCCGAAATCGTCCCGGCCATCCCACTGCAGCTGATATTCGCCGGGCCCGCGCGTCGGGCGCGCCACGCCATCGAGCAACGCCGGATCACGGCGCCCCACCCGTCGCCACCAGCGCGAGTTCTCCCGCGCCCAGCGTTCGGATTCGCCAAGCAGCAACAGGTTCTTCAGCGGCTGCTGCTCCAGATCGCTGATCCAGATCGCCACGTAGGGCCGCGCGTAGTTGGTGGCCTCGACCTGCGGCAGGGCAAAGCTGAACTGGAAATCGAGCGCGGTGGCGGCGCCTTCCGGCGCATCGGATGACGGCAGCGCGGGCCAGCCCGGTGTCATCAGCTGCCGGCCGTCCTGATCGATCAACAGCGCCTGCACGCCCTCGAGCGTTTCCACCCAGGCCAGACCTTCGCTCAGCGAGCGCACCGCAAGCGCGGTGGCCACGGCATCGGCGGTGGCCGCATCGGCCGCCACCACCACCGCCGCGCTGCCGCCTTCCACCGGCCAGCCGTCGCGCGGATTGAGAATGTGGCTGAACTGGCGCCGGCCGATGTCGCGCGTGCGGCTGAAATGACCGCTGGCGGCAATGGCGGCATCACGCAGCACGATGCGGCCGAGGTAATTGCCGTTGTCCGCCGTGTGAACCGGATCGGCGATGCCCACCTCCCAACCGGCCGCGCCGGGCGGGCTGCCCCAGTAAGCAGCGTCGCCGCCGATGTCGAGCTTGATCGCCACCGCCTGCGGCAACTGCTCGCGCAGCACCGCAAGCGCACGGTCGATCACGTAACCCTTGGCCAAGCCCGACGTTTCCAGCGCGATCGCCGGATCCATTTGGACACTGCCGCTTTGCCGCGCCACCGTCACGCTGCCTTCGGCGATGGCGCGCGCTTCGTGGCGCAGCGTGGGCCGATCCGGTATGGCCTGCTCAGTTTCCGCCTCGCGCCAGTGCGCAATCAGGGAGCCGAGCCGGCAACTGAAGCGCTCCTCGGAACGGCGCAACCAGGTTTCGCACAGCTCCACCACGTCCAATAGTTCAGTGGACGCCGCGCTGCTGGCGTGGCTGCGGTTCAGGCGCATCAGTTCGCTGTCGTCGCGATAGCTGCTGAGAATGGCGTCGAGCCGCGCGATTTCCGTCAGCGCCGCCGCGCTTGCCGCCTCGGCCGGTTCACGCGCAACGCCGTACAGCGTGAGGTCGAGCGAAGTGCCGAGCACACCGTCGTAGTGCAGGCTCACCGCGTCGTCGGCGCCATGGGCCGCGCCACAGGCAAGTCCGAGGCCAAGCAGGGCCGCCCTGCGCCACGCCTTACGTTCGTCTGTCATGGTTGCTGTACCTGCGATTTTCTGGAATGGGAATTTTCTTTGCCGAAAAAAAACGGGCACCAAGGGTGCCCGTAGCAAAGTGGGGAAACAGGTGGGGAAACCTGGGTCCCCTGGAGCCGGGGCACGAACCGGCTCCATCAGGAGTCATTGCGAGTCGGCCACCGCCTGGTCCGTCGCGGACGTCATGGGCGCGGGATCGGGTTCCGCGAAAGTCACCACGCCGTCCGCGTCGGTATCGTGACGGGCAAAGCTGCGATGGCCCGAATACTGGTATTCGGCGAAGGTCACCCGGCCGTCGTCGTCGCGGTCGAGCGCCTTGAAGCGCCGGTAGGTCTGGTCCACCTGCCCCTTGCGCGTGGCGGCAAGCGCGGCATCGAGGCGATCCTCGAATTCAAAGGTGTATTCCTGTGCGTCCAGGCGCCCATCGCCGTTGCTGTCGGTGCGCGCGAACGTGTCCTCCCGGCCGGCGTCGAATTCGGCGCGCGTCACCGCGCCATCGCCATCGGCGTCGTACAGTTCGATGGTGCCGCGCTTGCTGTGCGTGGACGGCAGGTACAACATGCGCCTGGCATCGAGCAGCGCCTGGTCGTAGTTGCGTTCGCCATCGGCGCGGGTCACGTCGCCGGCCTGCGGATCCTGCTCCTCAGTGCCGATCACGCCATCGCCACTCACGTCGTAGCGTTGCCAGCTCACCTCGCCCGTGGCCATGAATTCCTCGTGGGAAATCCAGCCATCCTCATCGGTATCGAGCGAACGAAAACGGGTGTCGGTCTGGCGCACCTGCTCCTCGCGGTCCCGTGCCAGCTGCGGATCGACGTGATCCTCCCACTCCAGCACGTACTCCTCGACGTCGAGGCTACCGTCATGATTGGTGTCGCTCAGATCGAAGCGCTGGCGGCGCGCGGTTTCGAACTCGACGCTGTCCACCTCGCCATTGCCGTCCAGATCGTACTGATCGATGAACAGCGCCTTGATCTCGGACGCGGCCTGCGCCTGGGATTGCAGCAGCAGCGCCAGTGCCGTGGCGACGCCCGTTTCTATGAGATATCGCATGGGAGTCTCCGTGTTTCAGTCGGCCGCTTCGACGACCAGGGTGTAGGTATTGCTGATCGCGGGCGCGGCCATGTCCGGGGACGCCTCGGAACGGTAGCGCGAGCGCAGCAGGTACACGCCGCCTGCCTCCGGCGTGAAGGCGAATTCGCCGTCGCTGCCGCTGGTCAGCGTGACCACCGGCGTTTCGTCGGAAGTGCCGCGTCCGGTCGGAAACGCTTCCACCACGAGGCCTGCCAGCGGCTCACCGTGGAACAGGGCGCGCAGACGCAGGGTTTCGCCGGCAAAGAGATCGTTGGGATGGCTGAGCGCCACGTATTCGAGGCCGTCGCCGCGCGGCGCCAGGGCGGCGTCGGTGGGCGCGCCGCGCGTGACGTAGGTTTCCGCCAGGGTGATGGCCTGGTAATGCTCGACCAGTTTGGCGCCTTCCGGCAGCGGCGCGTTTTCGTCCTCCATGGCCTGGGTGCGACCATCGAGTTCATAGAAGCGGAATACCCGGCCCACGCGGCGACCGGTGCTGAAACGATAGGTGCCGTCCTCCTGCAGGTCGTGTTCGATCACCAGGCGGGTCTTGAGCGCCAGCAGCGTGTCGGGTGCCACTTTGCTGCCGTCGGGCAGGAACACTTCCACCTGGCTGCCGTCGAACACCACTTCAGGCACGAAGAAATGCTCGGCGAACGAGGCGTCCAGGGTAATCAGGCCATCATTGATGGGCTCGAACGCATTGGGCATCAGGTAGGGCGTGTGGGCCAGCGCCGGCAGCGCGCCTGTCAGCGCCAGGGCAAAGCACAGACGGCGCAGTGGGGTCCTCATGGAAGGTTCTCTCTTTGGTGACCGGACAATGGAGAGGCATGCTAATGCACAAGAATGATAATGTAAATAATAATCATTATCATCATGTGAAAGAAATGATGCTTCTGGGGATACAGGGGGTTGGCGGTTCAGTGGCCGCCGGGGCCTCGCGTGAAAGCTGCTTGTTACTTAATAGTGCGGCGGTCTTTCGTCGGCCGGAGCGCCCTGCCCCCGGCTGTCCAGGGCGCCTTCGAGATAGGCCACCCGTTCCTGGAGCATCCGCAGTTCCAGGCGCAGGTGATCCAATTGCTTCTGCTGCCCGGTGAGAATGTCGGCAAGCTCCGCCAGGCCATGTTCCTGAAACGCCACGGCGCTTTGCAAGGTGATCAGTTCGTCGGACACGGCGGCCTCGGGGAAATACGGGAAATCGAGCGGAACCGGCAGGGGCAGCGCCCGATGCCGGTTGATTCAGGTATCCGCCCACAGACGCAGCAGGTTGTGATACACCCCGGCCAGGTCGGTCAATGCCTCCTGCCCCGGGTGATCGGTTGCCGCGCGCTGTATGGCGCGATCCAGCTCGAACAGCATACTGCGCTTGTGATCCTCGCGCACCATGCTCTGGATCCAGAAGAACGAGGCCAGGCGCGTGCCCTGCGTTACCGGCAGCACGCGATGCACGCTGGTGCCGGGATACAGCACCAGGTCACCCGCGGGCAGCTTGATGTGACGTGGCCCGTAGGTGTCCTCCACTTCCAGCTCGCCCCCTTCATAGCTGTCGGGATCGCAGAGAAACAGGGTGGCGGAAAGATCGGTGCGCACGCGCAGCGGCGTGCCGCTTATGGGCCGGATGGCGCCGTCGACGTGGCGGCCGTAGGTTTCGCTGTCGTCGTAGCGATTAAACAGCGGCGGCAGTATCTTCAACGGCAATGCCGCCGCCGTGAACAGCGGGTTGTCCGCCAGCGCCCGCAATATCCGCTCGCCCAGCTTGCGGGCGAGCGGATGATTGTCGGGCAACTGCTGGTTGCGCTTGACCCGCTGCGACAGGTACCCCGCGCTGCCGCGGCCGTCGGACCACTGCACCGCTTCCAGCTCGCGCCGGAACTCGCGCAGATCGTCGGGCGTCAACACGCCCGGAACGTGCACCAGCATGGGCTACCTCAATAGTCCAGGTTTATCGCAAACACTGCGCCGAGGCCGGGACCGGGCACCACGTGCCAGGAATGCAGCTGGTCGTAGTAGAACTCGTCCGTGAAGTTGGTCAGGTTGAGCTTCAGGCTCAGGTTGTTGTTCACCCGGTACTTGGCCATGGCGTCGAAGGCCCAGTAATCGGACACCGCTTTTGCCGGCGTGGTATTGGTGGCCAGCCGGTCATCCACGAAACGGGCGCCGAGGCCCATTTCCAACTGTGGCGTGAAGGCATAGTTCACCCAGCCCGAGAAGCTGTTTTCCGGCACGTTCACCAGCGGCGTGCCGGGTACCAGCGCCGCCTGCAGGCTCCTGCCCTGCTCGCTGTCGAGATAGGCGTAGCCGGCATTGACGCTCAGTTGCTGGGTCAGGCGGCCGGTGACGTTGATCGAGAAACCGTCCACGGTCTGCTCGCCACCCAGGATATTGAAGCCCGGCGTGGTCGGATCGGGCACGCGCGCATTGCTCTTGACGATATGGAACACCGCGGCGTCGACCAGCAGCGAGCTGTTGAGCAGTTCCCACTTGGTGCCCACTTCCACGGTGCGGTTGTTTTCCGGCTCCAGGAAGGCGTCGCTGATGGTCAGGTTGCGGCCGCTGTTGATGAACGACAGCCCTTCGCCCGAGGGGTTGAAGGAGGTACCGGCGCCCACGTACAGCGTGCCGTTCTCCACCGGCTTGTAGACCAGCGCCAGGCGCCAGCTGGTTTCGATGTCGGTGTGATCGATGCTTTCGGTCCTATCGAACACGCCATCGTTGTAGCGCACGGCGTTGTAGTCGATGTCGAAGCGGTCCCAGCGCAGACCGGCCATCACCTGCCACTGCTCATTGAACTTGACGGTGTCGAGCACGAAGCCCGCCAGCGTATCGACCTGGTTGTCGGAACGCAGGCGCAGGCCCGGCGAGGTCTGGCTGTAAGTGCCGGTCGGATTCACCAGCGAGGTGTCGGGCACGCCCTGCGGAAAGCCAAACTGCGGATCGGAATTTTCCCGCGCCACTTCCAGTCCCGCCACCAGCGCATGCTCGAGTCCGGCGAGGTTGAATTCGCTGATCAGGTTCAGCTGGCCCTGCACGATGTCCTCGGTGGATTCGCCCTGGAACATGAAGCGGCGCACCTGGATCTGGTCGAGCGGCGTGCCCGCCGGGCTGGTTATCTGGGCCTCGGTGATGCGGGTGCTGCGGTCGTAATTGCCCAGGCGCACCAGCGCCTGCAGCCGGGTATTGTCGGTGAGCAGGTGATCGAGCTGGAGCGTGGCCACGTCGACGTCGGTTTCGATGTAGTCGTCGTCGTAGCCGTAATAGGTTTCGCGGTCCACCGGTGCCGGCGCGGTGCCGAGCCAGGGCACGCCGTAGTCGGGCACGTCGTCGCTGTTGAGCTTCATGTAGGTCAGGGTCAGCTGGGTGGCGTCGCCGAGGCCAATACTCAGCGAGGGCGCAATGCCGTAGCGTTCGGAATGCGCGCCATCGCGCTGCGGCACGTCGGCATCGTGGTACATCAGGTTCAGCCGGCCGGCCACGTTGTCGGAAAACGGCTGGTTGAGATCGGCGGTCAGGCGGCGGGTGTCGGCGTTGCCCACGTTCAGGTGCAGGGAACGCAATTCCTCCCGCAGCGGCGTCTTGGTGCTCTGGTTGATCACCCCGCCGGTGGAACCGCGGCCAAAGGCCATGGACGACGGGCCCTGCAGCACTTCGACGCTGCTCAGGTTGAAGGGATCGCGGTAGTAGTTGCCGAAGTCGCGCATGCCGTCGAGGAACATGTCGTTGCGCGAACTGAAGCCGCGGATGGTCGGGCTATTGCCCTGCCAGCTCATCTCGCCGGCGCCCAGGGTAATGCCCGGCACGTTGCGCAGCGCGTCGTCGAGCGAGGTGACGCCACGATCCTGCAGCAGGCTTTCGGTGAGCACGGTGATGCTCTGCGGAGTGTCGCTGAGCGTTTCGGTGAACTTGCTGATGCTGCTCTGTTCCACCACGTAGCTGTCGCGCGCGCTGTCGCGGATGATGATTTCCTCGATGCTCGAGGCCGCCTGCAGCGGACTTGCCACCAGCAGGGAGGTACCGGTGCCGAGCACCAGGCGGGAAATGGCGTTGCGCAGGCTGTGCTGTCCCCGGCGCATGAAGGGAGCGTTCGCGTGTATGACTTTCATCGGTAGGTTCACTTCTCGGTTATGGAATGGATGGATTTATTGCGAATGAGAACGATTTTTTAGTAGTGATCTTATAGTTATAGGGAGTTATGGTTGGCGCCTGCCCGCATGCGCTCGGGCCGACGCGCATGCAAGGCGGTGCCGCGGGCTTCCTGCCTCAGCCGTCCAGCAGCAGTTCCACGATATGGTGCATCGGGTCCACCAGCACCAGGCTGAGCAGCGCAAGCAATACCAGGAACATCCAGGGTTTGAACAACGCCGAGCGGGCATTGGCGTCGCCTTCCAGCAGGAACAGCACCCGGCCCTCGACCTCCGCCCCGGTGAACGCCGAGGCGAAGGTGCGGTTGAAGCAGGTGAAATGCTCGGGCACCAGCCGCTGGATGCGCAGCAGGGTTTCCGCCACGTTCAGCGCGCCGTGGCGCGTGGCCGTGGCGAAATCGCAGGCGGCCTCGCAGAACAGGTGCATGTCGTCGCTGAAGCGCCGCGCCATCGGCCCCGGCACCACCAGAAGCAGCAGCCGCGATGCCAACAGGCGCAGGTTGTCCTTGCGCTGCGCATGCGCGCGCTCGTGCGCCAGGATGATCGCGATGTCCTCTTCGCTGCACTGGCTCAGCAGGCCTTCGGTGATGAAGATGGTGTTGCGCAGCCAGCCCAGGGTGAACACCAGCCGCGCCTCGTTGGGCAGCAGGCACCACTGCTCGCGTTGGTCGCCGAGCAGGGACAGCCGTTCGCGCAGGGTGCGCGAAGCAAACAGGTTGGTCAGGAACTTGGTGCCCATCGACAGCAGCGCGATCGACGTCAGCCCAAGCACGCCGCCGATGGCCCACGCCGACTGCAGCCGGGGAAAATGGCTCTCGCAATCGCTGCCGTGATAGTGCGTGGTGAGCACGTTGTATTCCAGCAGCCCGCCGAACAGCAGCGTGGTGGCCAGCAGGCTGACGCAGAACGGCAAGGCCAGCAGGGCCAATAAAACATTGCTGGAACTAGCCGGATGCCAGCCGAGCAGCAGCTTGCGCAGCAGCGGGTAAACCAGCCACAGCACCAGGAACAGCAACAGCCAGGTACTGAGCCAGATCGCGGCAAAAGAGGCCGCCTCGCGCAGCAGGCGGATCAAGGGAAGGATTTCAATCATCATCCTGTTCCTGTGTCTGTTGCCGGCGTTTGTGCTGGATCATCTGTTCGAGCTGGTCCAGCGCCGTATTGTCGATACGGCTCGCGGCATTCACGAAACTGCTCAAAATGGTATCGGGATTGCCGTCGTGCAGCAGGCCGATCACGTCCTTGAGCAGCCGTCCGAGCAATTCCGCGCGCGAAACGCAGGCGGTATAGCCGAAGGCATGACCGCGCTTCTCGCGGTCCAGAAGGCCTTTGCGCACCAGGCGCTCCAGCGTCGATTGAATGGTGCTGAGGCTCGAATGCTGGCGCTGCGCCAGCTTTTCCTGCACCTGCTTGGCCTCGATGCCCGGGCTGCGCCAGACACTGGCCATTACCCGTAATTCGAGCTCCCCAAGACTGTGGGGCAAAGTGTTTTGGGCATGTCGCGTTTTTTTCATTTTATGCTTCTAGTCCCGATCGGTATTTTCCCCATTTCGGCGAAAAATCGCCCTGCTCCGCTCCTTCTTCGCCTGCCCCCCAGCCGGCGCAAAGTCAGAAAATCCGCGGTTTCTGTACGGGTATGCGGAGGCCCGCCCCGCACGGCCGCTGAACTGCGGTGTCATTATCGCAGGACGCTTCCCCACCCGCACCCCTGCAAGAAAGGGCAGCCTTTTCCGTTCCTTTCCTGGAGGCTGGCCATCGCCGCGCCAAATTGCCTGGGGCGGAGCGGCTGTGGTAACTTCCGGGCATTCCCGTCCATCTCTTCATCAACTTCACCGGCCCGACCACGCCCCGCAGGTCCTCATAGACAATGCAGACGCTTCGCAGTAAACCACCGATTCGCTGGCTCAATCTTGCCGTTCTCGGCATTCCCGTCCTGGTCTCGCTCACCCTGGTGCCCTGGTACGGATTTACCCATGGCTACGATGCCTTCGAATGGCTGTGGTTTCTGGTGCTGCTGGCCTTCTGTGAACTGTCCATCACCGCCGGCTACCACCGGCTGTGGTCGCACAGCGCCTACAAGGCACACCCCGCGCTGCGTTTGATCTACACGCTCGGCGGCGCCTGCGCGCTGCAGAACGACTGCATCACCTGGGCCGCGGATCATCGCCGGCATCACCTCCACGTGGACGATGATGAAAAAGACCCGTATTCCGCCGGACTCGGCTTCTGGTACAGCCATTTCGAATGGATGATCCGCGACTATCCGAGCACGCGCGAAGACCTGAGCAACGTCAAGGATCTGCTCAAGGATCCGATCCTGGTCTGGCAGCGCAAGCACTACCTGGCCCTGCTGCTGCTCATGAACCTCGGCCTGCCGCTGTTGCTCGGCTGGCTGCATGGCGACCTCTGGGGCAGCCTGCTGCTCGCGGGCTTCCTGCGGCTCACGCTCAGCCAGCACTTCACCTACCTGATCAATTCCGCCGCGCACCTGTGGGGCAAGCGCACCTACGACCCCAGCCAGACCGCGCGCGACAACTGGTTCATCGCGCTGTTCACCTTCGGCGAGGGCTACCACAACTACCATCACACTTTCGCCTGGGATTACCGCAACGGCATACGCTGGTATCACTACGACCCCACCAAGTGGCTGATCCGCGTCTGCGCCTGGGTGGGACTGGCGCGCGACCTGCGCAGCTGTTCGCCCTACCGCATCGAGATGACGCGTATCGCCGTGCAATATCGCCAGGCGCTGCTGCACTGCGACCGGCTGGAAGAAAACTGGCGCGAAAAGCTCGAAACCGAGTACGCCAAGCTGGTGGCGGCGCTGACCGAGTGGTCGGAAGCGCGGCACGCCTGGCTCAACGCCAAGTCCACCGCGA